>DATGGW010000339.1:0-20461 GCA_035308345.1 Ktedonobacteraceae bacterium
ACCTGCACCAGGCGGGGATGCCACACTGCATAGGCTTTGAACCGGTCGAGGAGCACCTGGCGTTCGGGTGGTAAGGGCTCATCCAGTTCATCAGGTGGGTGAAGCGAGTCCTCCATCAGCGATACTCCTCATACACTTGCAACGTCGCCAGATCAACGGGGGCAAAGCGAGAAGGAAGCCGCTGAGCAGCCTCGCTTTCTTGCAGCAGGGCCTTCGGGACTAGCTGGGGCCCCTCTCGTGTCTGCGGTCGGTTTTGCTCCAGGTGGTATGCCACGACCTGGTTTTCGATGTCCCGCTGGCGCTGGAGCAGCACGGCCTCGTGCGCCTCGATCTTGGCCAGAAACTCGGCCAGGCGGCGGGCGTCGATCGGCGTCCTGACATGGCTGTGCTGGTGCTGTGCTCGTAGCTCCGCGCTGGCCAGCGCGATTTCTCGTTCGGAATGCCCATGCAACTGTCCGTAATAGGACGGGGTGATGCACTCGATCCAATGGTTGTGGATGTAGGCATAGACGTGGCTGATATCAAAGGGATCATAGCGCAGCGGCACTTTGGTCCCCACGACCGAGGGCGAGGCTAAGAGGTCATTCCAGTACAACAGATAGTGGAACTGGATGCCGCGATTGCGGTAGACCAGCGCGGTCTCTCATGGCGAACCGGGCAGGGTCAGGATGCGAAACACGTCATCATAGTGAATGCGCCGGTGTTCTCGCGCTCCCCCCAGATCCAGCCCGCTCTCCCAGGCCTCACGCGGACTTTGCCCAAGCGCCGGATGCGTTTGCTGATCATAGACCTCGTAGGCCCACTCACAGAGGAAGTCGTACAGGTCTGGCAGTTGCCACACGGCCTGCTGCTTCGGGTTGACGGCTTTGGTCATCTGGCGTGCCGTCTTGCTGGCCTGGGTGTTGCCTACCAGATTGAAGACAAATTCCGTGTTGGTCGTCCCAAACAGGCGCTCGATGACCGAGCCATAGCGCGGTTTGGCCCAGGGACGATATTTCTTGTGACAGGCATAGCTATTGAGCAGAGCATCAAAATACCGGCTGCGGAACTCTTTGCCACCATCGACCACCAGCATCTGCGGGAGTCGGCCCAGCCTGTGCACGCAGACGCGCAGCACCATCATCACCGAGCGATAACTGGGAGGATCAAAGGTTAGATATACAGCCAGCAGGCGACGAGAGTACGCATCGACCAGAAACGTGGCCCACGGGCGGCCCAGTGGCTTGCCCAGACTCGACAGCAGTTCAATATCGAGTTGCGTATGATCGATGTGGACAAGTTCCCAGGGACGATCGCCGTGCCGGGGAGTGGTGCGCTCCAATTCCCAATGCCAGGTACTCTCCTGATAGGCGGCCTTCGCTCCCTTGCGCTTCTCGGTCACAGCCGGACTGTTCGCCTTTTTCAGATGCCGATAAAAGGTGCGCTCCGTGACTGGCTGGACGTGCTGCTCGAGGCAGGTCCGCTGGTAGGCCATGAAGACCTCGCGGGCTTTCTGTTGCTTGGGGCGAGCATACCATTGTGCAATGGCTTCATCGAGGAAACGGCGGCTTTCCTCGGCGGCTTTCGGCGTCCTGTTGCCACGTGCGGCCGTGTTCGGCAGAAGTCCGACATAGCCATAGCCATAACCGTAGGTGGCCTCGGCATCACGAAAGTGGGCCAGCCAATCGCGAATGGTTCGCGTCGGCGTACCCGCGTACACCTCCCGCTGCTTGTTCCGGTAGGCTTCGACCAGCCGGTAGCGCTGGTTGGCCACCTCAATGGTCTCTGATCCCGCTTCGGCGAGACGTCGATAGACTTCTGCTGAGAGAGCCGTCGCCGGACTGTGCGACGTGTCTCTCACCTGGATTTCATGGGTGTCAATCAGGTGCAGGAACACCGGGGTCTCCAATTGGATCAGTGTTCCCTCTTCTGGCAGCAGCGTTGTCATCGTCTCCCCCAGATTCAGCAAGGTCCACCGCTTGCCGTCCCAGTCGAGTGGCGCGTTGGCTTGCAGCGTGGTGAGGTATGCGCCCTCCATCCTGACATGAGGAGCGTTGCTCTGATGGGCCCGCAGCAGCGCATGTGCTTCAGCAGTGGGTCGATCCAGGTAGAGGGGCAGATGTTGATGGTCTTTGAGCCAGGTCGTGTAGAGGTCCGCATACAGGCGATTGCGTGCAATGAGAGCGTACACATCATCCACGCGCAGCTGCGGGTGTTGTGCTCGCAAGGCTGAAAGCCGGATGCCTGGGGTGGCTTCCACCGCTTCCAGGATCTGTGTCAAGGCTTCGTAGGAAACCACGCACTCAAAAAAGTAGTCCTCGAGAAAGACGAGGTTCCGAATATACCCCGGATGGAGCTCTGCCGAGGAGCGCATGCGGTAGGAGAGCCCGAGACGTTCGGCGGCGGCTTCTCCAGGAGGACAGCGCCACTTCCCACTTTCATCACGTTGATACCGCCCTGGATGGGTGATCATGAGTTCGAGCAACTTCTCTTCTGGCTTCCACTCTTCAAAAGCGGCTCCATCGGTGCGCAGCACGAGAAAATCCGGGGTATGCAGCGCCTGGGTCGGACGACCGGACGGCCCTTGGTAATGGAGTTCCAGTTGATGGGGTTGATCAAAAAATTCCAGCACCTGAGCATCGTACTCCATGGTATAGATCGCCCACAATTCCACCGTATGGCTTTCAAATTGGATCGAGACGCCCATTTTGCGGCTGGCGAATGTGCCGCACACGTTGAAGAGGCGGCCCTGGACACGGCGCGCAGGAGGAGAAGCACGAAGATGAGCAAGGAAGTCCCGCGTGGCAATTGGAAGCTGAAGCCAATCACACCATTGCTCAAACGCGGAGAGTTTCATGCGCTGCTCCTTCTCATCGGTCTGACACTGCTGCTCAAAGCATACCTAATTCTTGAGCCAAAAACAAGGTCGTGACGCATTTCCTCGCCACATTGACGCAATTCCTCGCCCGAATCAGGCATGAAATCTCATTTCGCGGAGCAAATGTTGGAGTTTTCTCTGCGCAACTTTGGCAGGCATGTTTATGAGTCAATTAGGAGTTTGGGCAAGGATATGCGTCAGAAAAGCATGGAACGGGTATTCTTATTAAGCTCAATGAACTGGCGATTTTATGCGTCAAGAGTGGCGAATTTATGGTCTTTCCAACAAGTGGGCATGATGATAAACTCGTCTAATGTCATACCAGGGAATCGCTCAGGTAAAGCGAGCCAGTTTTCATGCAAAATGGCAGATAACTCAGGTATCTCGAAGAAAGGTTCATTACGTTCCGAGTTAATGGTAATAAAATAGGTTCCTGTCTAGGCATAGTTATGATTGGGCTGTCGCTTTGATTTCCTGTGATAGCGAAAAGCAAATTCCGAATCGTACTTCTTTTTCAATCTGGCCCCATCCTCTCACATCAATAACGTTTCATATACTATAACGGACCAGAGCGGGGACAAGCCCACGCCCCTACCCTATACGAGGCGCGGCTTGCTTCGCAGGCCAAACGTAGCAGGGTACGGGCGTGGGCTTGTCCCCGCCCTGGGGTGTTGGGGCGTGGGGGCCGCCATCCTAATAATCGCACAAATCACGCCGCCGTATAAATGCTCTGTCCCTGCCCAAAGTATGAATCGTAAATGTGCTGGAAAACTTCTTCACACTTACTCTGGTAGAGGGTGGGGGTGTAGCTCTCCGGCAGTCCTGTGTCGAGTGCCTTCTCGACCGCCAGGCGCACTTCGGCGCGCGCCTGCTGTTTCTTACGCCAGTCGAGCACCAGTTTCTCGCGCTTCAACGTTGCCAGCAGGTCGCGCACCACCCTCTTTATCTGTTCCTGCTCTTTTTCAGAAAGTTTGAGGTCGGGGCGCGTCAGCAGGTCAAACATGGCCAGTTCTTCCTCGCTCAACTGCTCGGCCACGTGGCGCTGCTCCTCTTGATTGAGGTCTCCGACAAACTTCACCAGTTCCTCGAAGAATAACTCGACGTTCGCGCTGCCAGCGTTGTAGTCGTCGATCATTTGCTGGAAACGTTCCTGGTAGTTCAGACGGCTCTTATTCAATTGCAGCATGCGCTTGAGTTTGCTGGCAATAGCTCCACGCAGCTTCTCTGCCTCTATGTGTTTGCGCGAGCGCTCGAAATGTGTCCGCAGCGCGTCAAAATCGACCTGGCTGAGATCAATATATGAGCTAGTATCGTAAGAGCCACCGGATTCGCGAATCACATAACCCCTGGTGGCTACCGATACGTCCAGCAACTGTTCGATGCCGCCCATGATATCGCCGATATCCGCTTCTGGTTCTAGCGCGCGTATTTCCCGCGTCAGCGTGACGAATAGAGCTGCCATGCCGGTAAATTCGTTCGCGGCCGCATCGGGCAGAATCGCTTTATAGAGTCGCGCAACGATGCCAGCAAGCGACAGGAATTTCTTCTTGATTTCATCGTTACTCACCAGCGCGTCCACCGCATCCTGGATCATAGCGGCGCGTTTGAAATCCTGCGCTGGCGCGGACTGGATGGCCTGGGGGTCGATGCCCTGTTCCTGGCAGAATGCAGTCGTCTCCTCAATCATCACGCGCAGCGCAACAACCAGTTCCGCCTTTTCCTGAACGGGCAGTTCGCCCTCTCTGACGCCGCCGCCCGTGGCAGAGCCATAAATCGCCAGCGCCTTTTGCAAATCGCGAAAAACACCCACGTAATCGACAATCAGACCGTTGATCTTGTCGCCAAAGACGCGATTGGCGCGCGCAATGGTCTGCATAAGGGTATGGTTGCGCATAGGCTTATCTATGTAGAGCGTAGAGAGACTCGGCACGTCGAAGCCGGTAATCCACATGGCGCATACGAAGACGATACGCAGGGGATCATCGTCATTTTTGAACTTTGTTTCCAGGTCTTCCCGCAGCATGCGCCTGCGATGCGTGAGGATATCCAGACCTTTCTTGCGAAAGTCGTCGATCTCGTTTTGCGATTGTGAAACCACCACCGCCATAGCGGTCGTTTCCATGTAGGCGATACGCTTTTGCAGCGCCTGCCACTCCGGTGTGCCGTTTGTATACCCCCGTAACTGCACGCGCGAATCTTCCAGGGAGCGTTTCCAGTGCTTCTGCACTTTGTCGTACATTCGCACCGCCGTCGCCTTATCGATGGAAACGACCATGGCCTTGCCCATCTGCCCGCGCCCTATGAAGTGCGCCACGATATCCCTGGCGATCTCTTCCAGGCGATCATCGCGCGTAATCAGGTGATAATCGCGCGCAAATTCGCGCTCAAGACGCTGCTGCTGCCCCTCACTCAACTCGGCCTCGTCGATCAACTGCTCGATATCTTCGTTAAAGTCAGGGTTGATCAGTTGTAGTTCGGGGATACGGTTCTCGTAATAGAGCGGCACGGTGATGCCATCTGCCACCGACTGGGCAAAGTTATAAACGCTGACATATTCACCGAACACCGTGCGCGTCTTCTCTTCACTTGCCATCAAGGGCGTGCCGGTGAAACCGATGAAGGCCGCGTTGGGAAGCGCGTTACGCATGTTGAGTGCGAGCTGATCGTACTGCGTGCGGTGCGCCTCGTCGGTAATCACGATGATGTCGGAGCGGTCGGACAGCTTCGGATACGTTTTGCCCGCCTCGTTATGAAACTTGTGAATGAGAGTAAAAATGTTGCGATGGTCTTCGCGCAGCAGTTGTTGCAGGTGCGCGCCGCTTTCGGCATGCACTTCCTGTTCGGTCACGGCCCCCACGCCCTGGAAATTCTTGTAGATTTGTTTGTCCAGTTCCTGGCGGTCGGTGACGATCAGGAAGGTCCAGTTACCCGCTATCTTGCGCAGCACCTTCTGTGAGAAGAAGACCATCGAATAGCTTTTGCCGCTGCCCTGCGTGTGCCAGAAGACGCCCAGCCTGCCCTGGTTCTCGCGCATGGAGCGCACGGCATCCAGCGCGTTGTTAACGCCTAAAAACTGGTGATTCCTGGCGATCAGCTTGACCAGCGCGCCGCCTGTATCGCTGAAGAGCGTGAAATTCTCGACGATATCCAGCAATCGCTCTTTCTCGCACACGCCGCGAATAAGGGTGTCAAGCGAGACGACGCCTTTTTCTTCTTCGTTTCCAATCTTTTTCCACTCGAAGAAATGCTCCCAGCCGGCCGTCATGCTGCCAATCCTGCTCTGATGCCCGTTGGAGAGAATGATGAATGCGTTATACCAGAACAACTGGGGAATGGTATCTTTGTAGTCGCGCAAGTTGTCGTGAAAAGCGTTTTCCAGTCGTTTATGCGTGGTCTTGAGTTCCACCAGCACCAGCGGCAGCCCATTCACAAAGCCCACCAGGTCTGCGCGTCGCTTGTGCATCTCGCCGGCCACCCACAACTGCGAAACCAGCAGGAAATCGTTATTTTCAGGCGTATTCCATTCGATGATGCGCACCGTCTCGTCGATTTCAGCATCACCCTCGCCGCGTATCTTCACCTTGACGCCATCTTTGAGCAAGCGGTAAACCTCGCGATTGGCATGCGCCGGGCTGAGCGCGCTGCGGTCTTGTGTCAAATCTTCAATCGCCAGTTCGATAGCCTCGCGCCCCATACCGGGGTTGAGCCTTTGCAGCGCGGCGCGCAATCGCGGCACCAGCACAACTTCATGCTGCGTCTCGCGCCCCAGTATGCTGTGCTTACCCGGCTTCTCATGGAAAGCGTTGATGGTCTCGTAGCCAAGCCGGACGAACAGGGCAATGGCAGGCTGCTCTACCAGGGCGTCTTCGGAATATTTGCGCATGGACTATACCTCATACAGATTCGGCAAAGTTGTAAAGCGGCATGGTACTTGCTGGTGGCCTTGTTGTGCGCCGCAGTTCTTCTAATCGCTCAATGGTCTCAGGTGTAAAAAGCACGTCGCCGCAGGTATTACATACCTCGGCTGGAATGTGTGCGACTACAATGATGCGCTCGTCCTGGCGCATAGCTCGTGCTAGCTCTCGCTGCTCATATTCACCGGGACAATCTGCGATACTACATTTCATCTGGATATCCTCTCTGTCGGGCCAATCCACTTGGGCGGAACGGGTACATAGAGTACTTGTAGAGTCTGTCAAGTGGTTTGTGTAAATACGTTTCCCCGCACTGGTTTCGCTTCGCTCTCAACCCGACATGGTCGCCCTCGTCAACAGTTCCAGCCCTTTAAGCATTCAAGCGGTGTTTCTAAAGCTCTCACTTGATTGATGCTTCCCCTGTCTGGTGTTCGAGCAGTTGTTTTAATTGCTCTAAGGCAGCTTGACTGTCTCGGTGAGCTTTTTTGGCAACCAGGTGTTCGAATGGTTTCAGAAGAGGTGTGGGCTCCAATTGCTCTTTCAGGGTGAGTTGAGTCCCTTGCCCGGCTGGTTCGACCTGGACCATGCCCTGCGAGTGCTTGACCAGCAATCTGGTTGGAAATGGAATCCGGGTACTCTCGGTCTCAAAGCCTTGATTGACTCGCACATGAGTCACCCTCGCTACCACTTGCCCCTGTTGGATGATTGTCCCGTTCCCCACTGACCCTTCTGACGAGTTCACCACATGAGCGCCCTGTACCCATCGCGGAATATTTGCTACCTGAGCCACAAACTGGAAGACCTCAGTCAGTGGTTTGTTGATGACAATCGTGGCGACAGACTCAATCATCGTCGTAAGTTCCTCCTGTCTTTATCCTCATCTATCCAAAGATTAATCAGGCAACGCTACTTCAAGCATATACAAAACCTTCTATGCTTCACCTACTTGTGCCTTAACCTTCTTCACTCCCATTTCTCTCCATTCTTGCAATACTCCCGCCAGTGCCGTCGCAAATGCTCGCGAATCCCCCTGTTTGGCTGATAGAGCGGATATACCTGCCTGAACCGCGCTTCGGCAGCCTCCAATGAATCTCCTGGTAGAGCATGCAGCCGGGCCGCCATATACAGCAGCGTGATAGAAGGGCTGCGCGAGCGGCCCTGAACGCAATGCACCAGCACCTTGCGACCACCGGCGCGCATGCGGTCGATGAAATCCAATGTTCGCTCGATCATTTCCCTCTCAATGGGAACAGCGACGGGCAGATCGAGCAGGCAGAGCATCAGGCGATTTTCCCGCTGCGCCACCAGGTAATCGGGATGGCCTTTAGCAACGCTCAACACGCGGTATCCCACCGTCATGCGATGATAGGAGCGGCAGGCATGAACAATAGCCCAGCCGTCCTGGCCAGACACAATGGTCTCGTAATCCATCCTGCTGCCCACAAACAGGCCAGGATATACCTCGATCATACTGTGACTACTTTCGTCTCTCCCTCCTCTGTTTCCTCAACCCCTGCAATCTCCAACCCCTCCACATCTACCTCGCCCGAAATAAGCTTTGGCAACAACAGATCGCGCATTAAGCGCAGGTGGGAGTTTTTTTGCTTTAATTTTCTGCTTGCTTTCAACAAAAGTATTATATAGCTATCGAACTCATTAATCATCTCACGGCTTGGAATAATGACAGTTGCTTGATGTACATCATTCCTAATTCAGTGTTGGGACTGCTGCACCGGAATTAAAAGTTTTCAGTTCAATAGAACTTAATAGGTAATAAGCATAAGTAGGGGAAACACGGCGGTAGTCTTTTATCCAAAGCGTTGTATTTAAAGGCCAAAAGTCTTCATGAATATAGGTAACAGTTCCAAGAGAGCCACTTCTTCCTGTTAATACTCCTGGACCTTTAACTTTCGCAACATTATGTGTACCATTTAATCCTGTAGCTGCATAAACTGGCACATCACCTTCGCAGCGTTCCCCAGTAGGCAAATCAAAACCTCTTTGTAATGTTAAGGCATCCCCCAACTTCACCACCTCCCACCCCTCCGGTATCATTCCCAGTGCCGACTCAACCATCCTCTTCTTTTCATGCCCAGGAAAACGGAAATGCACGAACCACTCGCGGTACAGCGATTGTGCCATCTCCTCCAAGATGGCAATGCGGCGCGTGTTGTTCTCGATCAGGTCATCGTAAGCCGAGAGGATGGCGGTGATTTTGCGTTGAGTGGGAAGTGAAGGAGCGGTAATTTTCATCCGGCGTTGGTCTCCGAGGCTAACATAATCAGCCATATCGGTGAGACCTTTCACTTGATGGACTTGATTCAAAAAATCGCGGCTATGCATCCAGTAGAAAAGATAGTGAGGATCAATAATAGAGGAATTTTTGATACGCCAATAGCATAACTGAGGAGAATATACGAATTTTGGCGTTTCTGATTTCACGAACGCGAAGCGCCCAACTGTACCCTTTGAAGTAAATACCACATCCCCTGCTCTCGATATTTTGCTTCCAACTCTATTTATATTCTTCTCATCTATTAAGTCCGCATCTTTAAAATGGAAGCCATTATCTATATTCCCTGCTCTGGCAAAAGGAAGCCCAATTGGCCCTAATTCATTATTTTTAGCACGATAGCCATCGCCAATTTCTAAAAAGTCGCTCTCGATTAAAAGAGAATTATCCCAGGTAGCCCATCGAGTCCTCATATTATTCACTCCGCCTCTCCCTCCAACAACTTCGCCACATTCTCACCAATCCGCTCCTCCAACTCGCGCGCTTCCACGTTCAGCCTCTCCAGTTCTTCGTTCAAGCTTTCCAGGCGCTCTTTGAAGACGAAATCGTCGGCGGCGCGTTCGGCCACGCCTACGTAGCGGCCGGGGTTGAGGCTCCAGCCCTCAGCCTCGATCTTTGCTAATGTGGCTACTTTGCACAGTCCAGGTATGTTGGTGTAGACGCCGTTGGGGAAGGTTTCCTGTATGCGTGGCTGGCTGCCGTTGGCGGTTTCGATGGCTTCGCCCCGGTAGAGGCGCGCGATGTTGGCGAGAAATTCGACCTGCTCAGGAGTAAATTCTCGGTGGGCGCGGTCGATCTGCTGGTAGATGTGGCGGGCGTCGATAAACAGGACTTTGTCGCGGCGTTCGCTATCGCGCTTGCCTTTGTCGAAAAACCACAGCGTGCAGGGCAGGGTGACGGTGTAGAAGAAGTTGGAGCCGATGGAGATCATCACATCCACTGTGTGAGACTCGATCAGCTTGCGGCGAATCTCCTGCTCCGAGGCGCGCGCGTCGCTGGCCGAGTTCGCCATCACGAAACCGGCGCGTCCGTGTTCGTTGAGCGCGCTGTAGAACTCCTGTATCCACAGGTAGTTGGCGTTGTCGGCCTTGGGCATCCCCAACGGGAACCGAGGATCGTCTTTGATCTTCTCTTTGTCCACCTTGTCCACGTTGAACGGCGGATTGGCCATCACGAAGTCGAAGCGGCCGCGGCAATCATGCACGTTTTCGTAGTAGGTGTTGGCCTGGCGAATGTCACCGGAGAGGCCGTTTACCGCCAGGTTCATACGACACAGGCGCACTGTCTCGGCGGTTTTCTCCTGTCCATAAATGGAGATGTCGGCGCTGGGATTGTGCTGGTGATTCTGCACGAAGCGCGCGCTCTGCACGAACATGCCGCCCGATCCGCAGGCCGGGTCGAAGATGCGCCCGTGAAAGGGTTCGATGATCTCGACGATCAGTTTGACAAGGGTGGTGGGCGTGAAAAATTCGCCGCCTTTCTGCCCCTCGGACATGGCAAACTTGCCCAGGAAGTATTCGTAGATTTTGCCGAAGACATCACCCTCGATATCTATGGGTATCTGGGAGAAGGTCTTGAGCAATGCAACCAGTGTATCGTTGTTGAGGCCCGAGTAGGTTTTAGGCAATACGCCTTTCAGTTCCTCGTTTGCGGCTTCGATGGCGTTCATTGCGTCGTTGATGGCGCGCGCGATGTTTTCACCTTCGGGCAGTTTGAGAAGATAGGAGAAACGCGCCTGCGGCGGCAGGTACATCACGCCGCGCGCCTGGTAGTCGCTTTTGCCGACGGCGCGTCGACTGCCAACTTGCAGGGCAGCGGCCAGCTCGCGCTCGACCTGCGAGAAACGCGCATCCGCGAAGCGCAGGAAGATCAGGCCCAGCACAGGCACCGAATATTCGGACGATTTCAGGTTCGAGTTGGCGCGCAGCTCATCGGCGGAAGCCCACAATTTCTTTTCGATTTCGCTGTGGTTGGCTGGCATCGACACATGCTTCCCTTCACGTTCGCGTTATACAGAATAGTTCATAATAACTACCCCGGCAGTATAACAGAGCGAGCAGGGCAATTCAATAATAATTATGGGATAATGGGTAGCTACCAGGGCGGGGACAAGCCCACGCCCAATAGGCGTCCAGTTACGGATCGTCGAAATTGGCCTCGTCCCGCCTCCGGGGCGACCCTCGCGGTCGCCCCTACTCTACACGAACAGGACGGCCCACCGTACAGGGTACGGGCGGGGCTTGTCCCCGCCCTGGTCCGTCCGTCGCCTGTGCGGGGGCCTGGTCCCCGCACAGGCAACCCCTGTATGGCTCTCTTCTAACTGCACGTTCCGCTCGGCCCAAGCAATGACGAAGTGATTGTATTCGGGCTATGCACGATCACTCCCCCCGGCTCCGGGTATGTGTGATCGACGGGGAGATTGCCCGACCAGCGAAACGAGTAGCTTGCTGTCGTCTGACCAGCAGCGACCGCGATGCTCGCCGGAGTGCTGCCACGCCCGTTATTGACCGTGTATTCAAATTGTATGGTACCTCCAGGACCGTTGGAGGCCAGGTGGAATGTCGCCGTATAGGTGACGGTGAGGTAAGTCCCGCATTTCAGGCCCTGGATGCTGGTCGGGCTGACCGCCATCGAGACAGCGGTCACCTGGAAAGACCCCGGCGCCACGCAGATCCCGCTCGGAATCACCGGAGGCGAGAGGACGTTATTGGGACTGGTGACCATGACAATCGCCACTCCTGGATAGGTGTGGTCGGCAGAGAGAGTGCCAGAGCTGACGAAGGTAAACGTCTTGCTGGTCTCGCCGGCGCCGACCGTCACCGTGCCGGTGGTCTGCGAGCGCCCATTGTTGAGAGTATAGCCGAACTGAATGGTGCCACCAGCGGTGTGTGCCGGGATATGAAAGGTCGCGGTATAGGTGAAGCTGGCGAGGCTTCCACAGGTTGTGCCCGCGATACTCGTGGGATTGACCGAGAGAGCAACACTCGCCACGCTAAAGGGCACCGGGGCAGAAGGCGCTGGTGGTTGTGGCGTTGCTGTGCTGGGAGCCGTGGTGGCTCCTGGTGAGGGCGTTGTCGCTCCTGCCTGCGGTGCGGAAGGTAAGGAGCCGCAACCGGCGAGCACACCTAGAAAAACCAGGACCATCACGCTCATAAGCAATTTTTTCATGTGAAACGCTTCTTTCTTTTGGAAAAGCATTTTTAAGAACAACATTTAAGAACAATTTTCATTATATAGAGAGAATATGTGACAATCTTACGTGCCATCATCTTTTTTTACTATACCTATTGTATATATATGATACCTGACATTTCGCCTACATACTATGAAGTTGATCACATTTCGCAATGAATATGCGAAATAAATGATGAATTTTATCAAATTCTATCAGAAGACCATGCAAGCTTTCTCCGACCGCCTCCTTTTCATTCTATCACCTGGCTCAAAGTTGTCGCTCTGACCGCGCTACTTCAAGCCCCTCAACACCTTAAAGCGTGTATTCCCCGCAACCTCTTCCACCGTCTTGAAGCATTCGCGCATGGTTGGCTCATATTTCAGGAAGCGATTCGCCACCAGGTAAAAGCGGCCGCGCGGGCGCAGCACCTGCGCGGCTTCGCGGATGAAGCGTTCAGCAATGGCGGTGGTCTGGATGCCGCCGATGTGAAACGGCGCATTGGTAACAACCAGGTCGAAACGCTGTTCAAGCAGCTCTTGCGCACCATCACCGGGCAATACCTGCGCATTGCTCAGCCCGTTTTGCTCGATCATGCGCCGCGCGGCAGCGACTGCTGCCAGGCTGGCGTCAACCATCGTGACCTGCCCCCTTGTGGCATGGCGAGCGATGTGCGCCCCAATGAAGCCTGCTCCACAGCCGAGGTCCAGGGCCACATCCGTCACACGCACCTCGAGCGCCTCGATGAGAAGGCGCGTTCCCTCGTCCAGCTTGCCCTCGGCAAATGTAGGGACGCGATTTATCGCGTCCACCACCGCGTCTTGCATCCGGCCATGTATTCCGCCCTGCATTGCGTCCACCACCGCGCCCTGTATACTGCCCTGCATTGCGTCCACCACCGCGCCCTGTATACTGCCCTGCATCACGTCCGACGAATTGGGCATAATAAATTGCGTCCCTACAGTTGAACATATCACACGTTCGCCCTTACTTATCTCCAGCGTCTCGACGTTGCCAAACCGGGTTTGCATGTGCTTCGCCAGCGAGAGGATGCCGCGATCTTTCGCCCCCTGTACATACAACCGTCCGCCGGACTTGAGCGCATACGCGGCCAGCCATAGTCCGTACTGCATCCAGGCGCTGCCGGGCTGGTACAGCAAATTCATGAGCGCGACATCCATGGTCGCGGGCGCTTCGAGTAGGGTATACTCATGAAAGGGAATGTGACGCGAATGCGTGATTTTAAGGCGGTCGCGCTGCAAGGCAATTTGCGCGGTATGCAGGGCGGCGATATTGTCTTCAGCCAGCACAAGCTCGCCGGTGATGATGCGCTGCGCGGCTTCCGGCACAAAGGCATCGGCGGCCGAGTTCAGTACCAGCAGGCGGTCATCTATAGCGAGTTTTACGTTCTCAGCGAATAAAGAAGAATGGAGCATGTTTATGGCCCTTTATGTTGATTGCGCGTTCCTCAATGATATCATGAATGTGGTAGAAACGGTCGTGCGGTTCACGCATGATTGGCAAATGATGAATAAACTGTAACGCGCACATTTTACAATTTAGCAAGAAATATGAAGATAATTTCATGTAAATTCTTTCCTTTTTCAGAGGTTCGTCAGCATAGCATGCTATAGTATGTTCTGTGACAAAAAGAAAAAACATAAATTGAAGTTGAGTGGTGTGGGGGAAGACCTGCAAGTTGGAAGATAGGGATATGTCGCAGGGGGGCTGGATGCAGGTGTCGGTAACGGCAATGGTGGAATACGTAGGGAGATGGAAGAGGGCCGACTATCATGGGGGTTAAGTAGCGGGGGTGGAAGCCTGAAGGGACGTTCCTTCAGGCTTTTTGGTTTTGGCCCACTATACGCGCTCATCCCAGGTTGACCTGCTCTCCAGGACGCATAGGTCGGAACTGTGTCCCATCGTTGATGTAGACCAGCGTTTGATCCTGGATATGCACTATCATATCCGGCCTGCCGTCGCCGTTCACATCACGAAATTCAGCCGTCACCGGCGTTAAGTCCTGTCCATCTCCAAACAGCGTCGGGCCACTGTAGATACGCGCATGCGCAGGGTCTCCACCCGGCAACTCGATTATCACCACGTGGCGATTCAAATTGAGAAAGATAAAATGTGATGGGTTAGCGGGACTGTCGTTATGACCGACCACCGCGTCAACCTGGAAAGTTCTCGGTCGCCCGTAAGTGACATCTTGCTGGTGGATCTGCCACCACGATCCGATGGCGCTGAAGGTGACAGCCAGCAGCGCCATCATCATCATCCCCAGCACAATCGCGATCAGGGGAAAGTGCTGCGCGTGCCGTGCTCTGCTCGCGAGCGATGGAGCCATCGCTTTTGATGTGACCCCGCCACTTACGGCGGATGTCATCACCGAACGCCTGCGCTGGATTGCCGCTCCGGTCTCTGTTACAGGTGTTTCCAGGGTGTCGCGCCGCGCGGGGATATCATAGCGGCGCGCGCTTGTGTGCGGCCTAGTTACATAATACCGATCTTCATCCTCGACATCGAAGTCGATATCGAGTGGTCGCCTTGTTGTCTCCCTTGTCTGCATGGTGTCGTGTGCCTCCTTGCCAGAAAAGATATTAGGTAATCTGTTCTAATTCCTGTTGCTATTATAACAATATCAACAAACAAGGTCAAGCGTTTTTGGTAAATCTGTTCTAATAACAGGACTTTTGACTACAATAGGGATGCAGACGAGCTCTCAGGACAAACCCACCATTCCAGGGCGGGGATAAGCCCACGCCCCATTGGCACCAACTTAAGGAACTTCCGCTGGGAAGGAATGGCCGCGCCGCCCCGCCCTATGATTTATACCAGGGCGACTCTCATGAGATAATATAGATACAAGCAATAACCAGGCATAGACTTCCTTAGAATTAGAAGTCCATAATGGATTCAAGAGGAATTTCTCATGAGTGATCAAGACGGCACACAATCACCACAGGCGCAGGTTCTAAATGGCCGCGAGGCATGGAAAACATACTGGGAGGCGCGTGGGCAGCCCTGGCGCACCGAAGCGGAGATCGACGCGGAGCGCCAGCATTACCTGGCTCAATGCCGCGCCATTACACCTGATCCCCGGCAGGGCGCTTATCCCTTTAAGGACATTGCGCTGAGCCGCGCCGATGTCGAATGGCTGCTGGCAACGCACGAGAACGGGCGCGGACCGGTCGATTGGAGCGACGAGAGCCAGCGAGAACGCGCAGGTTTAGATTTGCGTGGCGCCGACCTGCGGCGAGTAGACCTGCAGAACCTTCCACTGGCGTACACCATTGGTGACGTCACATGGATGGAGTGGCGCGATCTCACCCTGGGACAGCGCACGATGGCGGCGTTACTCCTGGAGCATGCCGATCTGAAAGGAGCTCACCTGGAGCACGCCAGGCTCTCCTACGCACACATGGAAAGAGCAGACCTCCGAGAAGCGCATCTCGAGGGAGCCAACCTCGCTGGAGCTGACCTGGAGGGAGCCTATCTTCGACGGACGCACCTGGAAGGAGCTAATCTCTTCAACGCTCATCTTGACGAAAGCATTCTTTGGGAAGCACACCTGGAGGGTGCTGCGCTCAGTGGAACGCACCTGGAAGGCGCCCTTCTCTCAGATATCATTCTGAGCAACGAAAAGCGGGTAGGCCCGCGCCTGGCGGATGTTCGCTGGGGTGACGTAAACCTCGCGGTAGTCCGCTGGTCACAGGTGAAAATGCTGGGCGAGGAGGAGCAGGCGCGCCAGAAAAAGCAAGATGACAAGGTGAAAGATGCGGCAACGCGATTGAATGAGTACGAAACAGCCGTTCGTGCCAATCGCCAGCTTGCCACCGCTCTCTCAGCGCAGGGACTCAATGAAGATGCGGCCCACTTTGCCTATCACGCGCAGAAGCTCCAGCGCGTCGTCCTGCGGCGGCGCAACAAGATAGGCCAGTATCTCTTCTCCGGCTTCCTCTATGTGCTCGCTGGCTACGGCTATCGACCAGGACGAAGCCTGATTGCGTATCTTCTGGTGATCGGTTTGTTTGCGACAACCTACGCTCTGCTTGGGCAAAGCGTCCATCCATCATTCTCACCTCTTGCCGCGCTTGTCTTCAGCATCACCTCGTTTCATGGACGCGGCTTTTTCCCCGGTGGCATTCCGCTGGACAATCCAATCACCGTACTGGCAGCCCTGGAAGCGATCATGGGTCTTATTATTGAGATCAGTTTCATCGCAACGTTCACCCAGCGTTACTTCGCAAAGTGACCCGAACAGAATGTGGTATCATTTACTACAGGACATAATCAAGCAAACGACAGCATCAGGGAGGGAGCGGGAGCAATGGCACAACGCAAATACTCAGTCATGAGTGTCGAGGACTACTTGATACTCAACAGGAACAGCAAAGACACGCGCTACGAATATCTCGACGGTGAAATACAAATGCTGGCCGGGGGAAGTCCCGATCACTCCATCATCATTGCCAATCTAACAGCCACGATCAAGGGGCCATTAAAGGGCAGACAATGCCGTGTCTACAATTCCGATGTTCAACTCAAGCTTTCCGAAAAGCGCTATGTCTTTCCCGATATCACGATCAGTTGCGATGAGCGCGACAGAAACCAGAAAGAAACGATACGTTATCCCCGCATCGTCGTCGAGGTGCTCTCTCCGACCACAGAAGCTACCGACAGAGGTAAAAAAGCAGCATATTATCGAGCCTGTCCAACAATCCAAGAATATGTGATGGTTGATTCCGAAGAAATCTTCGTAGAAGTTCACCGCCGCGAAGAGGAAAGGTGGACGATCAATACCTTTGAATCAGGAGATACCATCATACTAAAAAGTCTTGGTATTCAATTCCCTATCGAAGACGCTTACGAAGGAACAAGCCTTTCTTACGAGCCATAGACCAGACGATCCAGCACGCTGAGCCCCTGCCTGGCAGACTGACCGAATAACGAAGAGAGTGCGCGCAGCCTAATAGCTAGCCAACGAGAACAAGCCATGATACAATAGGCCCATTACAAGATCACGAGAATGGGTACATATTGCTCATCATGTTAGACATCATCATCACGCTGGCGGAAGCATTTCGCGCGCAGCACAAACAACTCTATATGGTAGGTGGAACGGTGCGCGACGTGCTGCTTCATCGTGGTAAATCCAACGATGCGGACCTGGCGACCGACGCTAAACCCGACGAGATCAAGCAGATCGTCGCGCCCACGCATCCCAGCGCCGTCATCCTGGTGGGCGAGCGCTTCGGCACGGTGCGCCTGCACTACGGAAGCGACATCATCGAGATTACCACCTTCCGCAGCGAGCAATATAATGCCGAGTCGCGCAAGCCAGAAGTGTGTTTTGGCACGAAACTGGAGGATGACTTGCTGCGGCGCGACTTCACCATCAACGCTATGGCGCGCCACCCACTGACGGGTCACATCAGCGATCCTTTCGGGGGAAGACAGGACCTCGAGGCGCATGTCCTGCGCGCTGTCGGCAACGAACCGGACAAACGCTTCGACGAAGACCCGCTGCGCCTGCTGCGCGCCGTGCGTTTCGCCGCCCAGCTTGACTTCACCATTGAAGCGGGTACGCGCCGCTCGATGATTCACCAGGCGCACAAACTACAAAAGATCTCACGCGAGCGCATCCGCGACGAGATGAATAAACTGCTGCTCTCCGATCACCCGGCGAAGGGACTGGATTTACTGGTGGAACTGG
The DNA here is from genome assembly GCA_035308345.1 of Ktedonobacteraceae bacterium. Classification (GTDB taxonomy): domain Bacteria; phylum Chloroflexota; class Ktedonobacteria; order Ktedonobacterales; family Ktedonobacteraceae; genus CF-113. The sequence continues at coordinate 17,956 of DATGGW010000339.1, forward strand.
GTCTCATGGCGTACATTGTGCCGGAAGTCCTGGACTTGCGCGGCGTCAGCCAGGCAGCGAACGGGCCACAGCGCGCAGTGCATAGCAAAGACGTGTACGCGCACGTCTTGCGCGTGGTGGAACGTTCCTCTCCTCGCCTGGAATGTCGTTGGAGCGCGCTGTTGCATGATATCGCCAAGCCGCGCACGCGCACGGTCGAAGATGGCAAGGTGCATTTCTTCGGCCACGAGGATATGGGAGCGTATATGGCGCGTGATATTCTGAAGCAGTTGCACTTTGACCGCGACTTTATCGAGAGTGTATCGCGTATTGTGCGCCTGCATATGCGGGCCAACGCCTACGAATCCGACTGGACGGATGGCGCGGTGCGGCGTTTGATGCTTGAAAGCAGCGCTGACCTGGCGGATTTGCTCGATCTTTCGCAGGCGGATATAACCAGCTATCGAGCTGACAAGGTATCGCGTGCCGTCGAGCGCGTGAGCGAACTGACCGCGCGCTGCCAGCGATTGAAAGAGGAAGCCGAGCGCGTGCCGCTCAAGAGTCCCCTGGATGGCAATGAACTGATGGCGCTTTTCGATCGCCCGCCTGGGCCCTGGCTGCGCCCCATCAAAGAGCACCTGCTGGGCCTGGTGATAGACGGCGCGCTTTCTCCCGATGATAAGGCGCAGGCGGCGCACATTGCAAAAGCGTTTATGGAATCAATAATCAATTCGTAGGGACAGGATTATGGACATTGATCAAATGACACGGCAACCAGAAGGCACGAGGGCGACCGCAAGGGTCTCCACCCGTCCGCTCCACCGCTCCCGCCCTTGCAATGACTACGGCGAGGGGATAAAGGGCGTTCATTGTAAGGGCGGGAGAAGAGTGGATGTGGGGAGGAGACCCTTGCGGTCGCCCTGAAGCTCTCTACGCGCTGTATCTATACGGGTGGAGGCTTTATGAGCGCAATACGGGATGAGATTGTGCAATATCTAAATGAATATTTACAGGTGGGAAAGTTCAAGGATTATTGCCCGAACGGCATGCAGGTGATTGGACGCCCGGCAGTCGCGCGCGTGGCTCTGGGGGTCAGCGCGAACCTGGAGTGTTTCCGGCAGGCAAGAGAGCGGCAGGCGGATATGCTGATTGTGCATCATGGTCTGTTCTGGGAGAACATGCCGCGCGAGATCGGCACTATGATGAAAGTGCGTCTCAAGATATTGTTTGAGCACGATATCACTTTGCTCGGCTATCACCTGCCACTGGACGCGCACCCGGAAATAGGTAATAATGTTTTATGGTTAAACCGCCTGGGCTTCACCGTCGAGGGCATCGAACTGGCAGCGACACGCGGCATGCCTATCGGCGCGATTGGCACAGCCCCGAAACGTTTGACTCTGCCAGATTTAGTTGAGCAGGTCACGCAGGCAGCGGGGGCTGCGCCGCTCGTCTATGAGTTTGGGCCGCATACTGTGCGCCGTCTGGGGGTGGTAACTGGCGGTGGCGATGGATATTTGATGGAGGCGATTGCGCGCGGCTGCGATACTTTCTTGACGGGCGAGGTCGGCGAGCCTACTCAGAGCATTGCGCGGGAAGAGGGCGTTAATTTTATCGCGGCAGGCCATTATAATTCGGAGAAAATTGGAGTGCAGGCGCTGGGTGAACTCCTGCAAGAGCATTTTGGCGTAGAGACGTTTTTCTGTGACGTGCCGAATAGCGTGTAGAATCAAAGAAAAGGATACCATCATGGCAAAGGTGAATAAGCCGGGTGACAAAGCTCGCAAGTCGCCCGTAGGCGGGACGGCAGTGCCAGGCGCAAAATCTATGCAGCCCAAAGAGCCGCCGACGACGCAGAGCGCGCAGCAGCAGGCAGAAACGTATAACCGCGAGATGCGCCGCCGCATGCAGCACATGGGTACCGGCCCTTACAGCGAGCCCGCGCCCATGCCCGCGCGCAAAAAGGCGGAGAAGCGTATCAATGAGCGCAAGAAACGCCAGGAAGAAGTAAAAAAGACCGTTGTCACCAAAGGGCCAAGCACCAACATTAAACTGGGACGCCGCAATACCTATTTCATGCTGGGTGTGCTGGCATTCGTAGCGCTGATTATCTTGATCGCCGTTATTGTCCATCATCTTTAGGGGATACAAAGGAATAATATCAATGCCAAAAATGTATGGATGGGTGCGTGAGGTAGTGCCAGAAAGTCCGGCGGACAGGGCCGGACTACAGCCGGGTGATTTGATTCGCACGATCAATGGTCATGCTGTGCGCGACCTAGTGGACTATCGCTTTTATGTTGCCGATGAAGAATTGACCATCGGTTTTGAGCGGCAATTGAGCCAGCATGAAGTACAAATCAATAAAACCTACGATGAGAACCTGGGCGTGCTCTTCGGCGAGGAGCCTGCGCCCTTTATTCGCCAGTGCGCCAATAAATGCGTCTTCTGCTTTATCAAAGGTTTGCCCGAGCGCTTCGCGGCGCAGCCGGGCCTGCCACATGGCATGCGCTCCACGCTTTATATC
>DATGGW010000340.1:0-5844 GCA_035308345.1 Ktedonobacteraceae bacterium
GAGGCGCGCTGCTGCCAGAAAAACGCTGCGAGTACGACAATGATGACAAGTGCTGGCAATCCGATACTTAAAAACAAACGTGTGCGACGATTCATAGAATTCCTCCAATTGCGAAGATATTACGCACGCTGCGCTGCGCCATGATACCAGGGCAATGCAATACGTTCGATGAGCGATACAAGTCCAAACAACAAAAGACTGAGCGCCGCCGTCACCACAATGGCTGCGAAGACCTGCGCTGTCGCAAATGAGTTGGTGGCGCGCTGCATGTAGATGCCAAGCCCTTTCTCCGCGCCCACATACTCTCCGAAGATTGCACCAACAACACTATAGGTGGCCGCGATGCGCAGCCCCGAAAAGAATGAAGGCATGGCCGCCGGTAATTGCACCATCCACAGTATTTGCCCACGAGTAGCGCGCATGCTGCGCAGCAGGTTTATCAACTCCGGCTCTACGGAGGCCAGGCCATCTGCACACGCGACAGCTATAGGAAAGAAACAGTACAGCACAACTACGATCAACTTCGAGGGCAGTTGATAACCAACCCAGATGAGCAGCAGGGGCGCGAGCGCCACCATCGGAATAGTTTGCGATGTCACCAGCAGTGGATAAATGGCGCGGCGCATCCACGCCGACACATCCAGCAGAATCGCCAGCCCCAGGCCAAATATGGTCGCGAGCACGATGCCCAGCACGGTTTCCAGCATAGTCTGCACCGTGTTGTCATAGATCACGGGCCAGTTATTCACCAGCGCCGCGACTATGGCCAAGGGCGCAGGCAGGAAGCGCGGGCTGATCTGGCTCAGCTGCACGTAAAGCTGCCAGAACGCCAGTAATGCTGCCACCAGAACGATAGCCGGCCCATAGCTTGCCAGTTTGCGCAGTTTCATACGTGTTGCTCCTTCAAAAGCAGTGACATCAACTCCTGTTCCAGGCGCGCGGCATCAGCCGAAACCAGTTGTTCCGGCTGGCGTGGATAGGGGAGATGAACATCGACCACACGCAAAACCCGCGCGGGTCGGTCGCTCAAAACGTAGATGCGATTTGAAAGCAGTATAGCTTCGCGCACGTCGTGGGTGATGAAAAGGACGCTGGATTGAAATTCCTGCCAGACGTCCAGCAGCCACATCTGGCACGAAAGGCGTGTCAGCGCATCCAACGCCCCGAAAGGTTCATCCAGCAGGAGAAAGCTGCGATTGAAAAGCACGGTGCGCAGCAGAGCAACGCGCTGGCTCATGCCGCCTGAAAGCGTGGCGGGATAATGCTGCGCGAACTCCATCAGCCCGAAGCGTTTGAGCAATTCATGCGCCTCATCCTGGGCTTGCTTGCGCGGTACATGGCGCACGTCCAGGCCCAGCATGACATTTTCTTCGACAGTTTTCCAGGGCAGCAGCAGTGGCTTCTGCGGCATATAACTTGCTTTGCCAGCCCGCTCATGCTCCGTCGCGCCATCGATAGCAATCTTGCCAGCATCAAGCGTTTCAATGCCCGCGATGATGTTAAACAGCGTACTTTTACCACAACCGCTGGGTCCGATGACCGTTACAAACTCGCCCACTGCGACAGTCATATCTATCGAGGCCAGCGTTTCCAGCGCCTGCCGCCCGCTGCGAAACGTTTTTGATACCCCCTGCGCCAGTAATTTCGCTGTGTCCATGCTCCTCTCCTCAATACGCCCATCTGATAAGGAGAGCAATGAAAAAGCCGCAACCCTGATGAGGGCTGCGGCGTTGTATGTCTGGCGTAATGCTGGTACGCTGATGCCGCTTCCCTCCGCTGGTATTATCCAGATCAGGTTCATAGGGTCAGCAGCGCGCCAGTCGCGCTTGCTTCTCAGCCGGATGGCTCCCCTAGCAGCGAAATGCTCTTCTTCAAATCGACAATGTGCAGATAATTCTAAACTTATTATAGGAGATAGGCGCCGCTTTGTGAAGGGGCATGATTACATACTGTGAAAAATACACTTTTTTTCTCATTAACCTTATGCTATACTATCGCAAGGTTCAAAGTAACGTGCATTCATTATTTTATTCAGTCATCGAGGAGAGAAAAGACATGAGCCAGTACCCTCCTAACCCGAACAATCCCTATGGCCAGAACCCTCCAGACCCCAATTACGATCAAGGAACAGCCTATGGTGGACCACCTCCAGGACAGGGTTCGGACCCATATAATCCCTATCCAAACAATCCGCCTGCACCTGGCACGAATCCGAATCCATATGGGCCTTATGGGCAGAACTCTCCAACACCGACTCCTCCGCCTAACCCTGGCTATCCGCCATACGATCCATACGGCCAGACAGTTGCAAGCCAGAATGCGAATTACAATCCATACTTCACCGCTCCATCCGCTCCGCCGATTCAGCCATCGGTACCGCCGCGCCGGGGACTTTCCATGCGTGTCATCCTCATAGCAGTGATTGCTCTCGTGCTGATACTTGGCGGCATCGCTTACGGTTTTATCAGCAACAATAATACACAACAGAATAACGCCAATGCGACCGCGACTGCGCATGCCAACGCGACAGCCACATTCAATGCCGCGCTGACAGCAACCGCCGTCGCTTCAAACTTCCCCTTCAGCGCAAATTTAAAATTGAATGATCCTTTGAGCGATAATAGCCGGGGAAATGGCTGGGCAACCGGGAACGGCTGCGCATTCCAGGCCAATGCTTATCACGTAACGGACTCGCAGACCAATACCTTTAACCCTTGCGCGGCGCTGAATACAAATTTCACCAACTTCACTTTTCAGACTGAGGCCCTCCTGACCAAAGGCGACGGACTTGGTATCACCTTCAGAGGCAATGCGAACAACAACCAGCTATACCGCTTCATGGTCTTCACCGATGGTTCTTACAACCTGGTCGTCTACGTGGATCCTACCGGCACCAATGCCCGCCTGCTAAAAAGCGGGAATATTACACCAACGCCGAATTTGAGCAACACCAATTTTATTGCAGTAGTTGCCCGTGGCAGCTCTCTGGCGATGTACTTCAACCAGGCGCTGGTGACCACCTTCACCGATGGCACGTATACACACGGCCAGATCGGTGTAACAGCTATGGACATTACTAACTCAGTCGAGGCGGTCTTTACCAATGCGAAGGTGTGGCAATTGTCCTGATGTTCCAGGGACGCGATGAATCGCGTCCCTACGGTTTTTTTCTTCGCGTGATGCGTTGATAGACCCATGCATCCAGCATGCCGCGCAGTGCGCCGAGCAGAGCCAGCGCGCTCCCCCCGATCAAGAACGCCAGGCCGGTCTGCTTAAATGCTGCGAAAAAGAGGGCGTGGTTTGAGGTAAGCGCACTCCAGAAAATAGCCAGCAGGCACGCGCTCGCGAACATAAGCAGCCCCGCGATGGCGCTGCTGCGTATAAGTGTGGGGAAAGTCATCTTCCGGGAGAGCCAGACCGCCATCACTGCTCCAGGAGTCGGCGCGCCAATCAGGGCTATCAGGAGCATACCGAAAATGCGCAGCAACGGCTGTGCGGGTGTTGAGGGGAACGACACCGTCAAGGTTAAGATCAAAATCATAGTGAGTGGCAGCAGCCCGGTTAATGCTCCAATGATGGCTGAACGCCAGAACACGGGAACGACTTCAACCTGCTCATACCTGGCATCAACCGCGCCCAGTATGCGAACGCCATAAATATTGCTCAGCAAGAGCAAGGCATACGATACAATAGGAATATTCAGATCATGAGGACGCGCCGGCGCGCCAAAACCGATGAAAATTCCACTCACAATAGGGACGATCAGCACAACGAGCAGAAGACGATAGATATAGTTCTTGATAGGGCGGCGGCGCGTAACCCCTGTAAAGCCAATGGTAGCCAGGATGAGCAGGTTTATCGCTGCGCCGCTGAGAATCCCCAGCACAGCCGGTGAAATACTTCCAGCCGTGGGAGGTGCGAGGAGCAGCCCCAGGGCAAGCAGTTGGAAGAGGATAACGATCACAATCATCCCATAGAAGTAGAGCCTGCGCCCCGGCTTTGTTGCTGGCGCGGTGGCGCTTATGCCGTTCGCCATCGCCTGCGCGGTGGGCTGCGGCAGCGGCGCGTTTTGTGGAGCATCGGCAGTCTGCGAGGGCCAGTTCCATTGCCATTGTCCAGGTGGCGCTGGCGCTGCTTCAGTCAAATCACTATTGCTGCCGGCACCTCCCAGGCGTATTTTGCCGGGTGCAGCTACAGCAGGCGAAATGGCAGCCTGCAAATCAGCTGCCATTTCAGTAGCATGCTGATAGCGATCTTCAGGGTTTTTAGCCAGGGCTTTCTTCACCACAAACTCGATGGCAGGCGAAAGATCAGGGCGCGTATACTTGATGGAAGGAACCGGCTCGCCGATATGTTTGGAGAGTATGGCGAAAGGATTAGATCCGCTAAATGGTACATGACCCGTCAATAACTCAAACAGGATACAGCCAAGCGAATAGATATCGGAACGCGCATCGAGATCACCACCGCCGGCCTGCTCCGCTGAGGCGTATTCAGCCGTGCCGAGAAAATTCCCGACGGTGGTCAGCGCGGGCATGGCGCTCAAACGCACAATGCCAAAATCGCTCAAGAGCAGTCGCCCATCGGGATGAAAGAGCAGGTTGGCGGGTTTGACATCGCGATGAATCACGCCCAGGCTATGCGCATAGCTGAGCGCGTCGGCAACCTGGCCGATATAATTGGAGATCGTGTTGAGGTCGAACTGCTTCCCCGCGCGCTTCATCTCATCAATACGTTCGCGCAATGTGCCGCCGCGAATATAAGGCATCACGAGATAAGCCAGTCGTTCCCCCTCTACCACCGCCTCATCATACTCAAAGATAGGCAGGATATTCTTATGCTCAAGCCTGGCTACCGTATCGGCCTCGCGCCGGAAACGCTCAAAGTAGACGCGCCGATCATCGGCGTCTGCACTCTCCGGAGGCAGCAACACTTTCACAGCAACTGTGCGCACAGGGCGAACCTGCTGCGCCAGAAAAACAGCGCCCATACCACCACGCCCAATGATGCGTTCGAGCGCGCAACTGCCGAGTGTCATACCAACCAGTTCGTTTATATCCATTGATTATCCCCACAAATCCTGCTGTGTCACAGGCGTATTGTCGATTCGCCTTTTATAGGCCGTTCGCCGCTCGCGCACGCCCTTCACGGGCACTGGCTGTCGCTCTGTCTCCTGATCCTCAACTGCTGTTTCTGGCGCGCCTGCAAGCACAACCATCGCCTCAAAGATCGAATTGCGGCGAATATGGATAGCCGGCCAGAGGCTTATCAACGCCTCAAGGCTGACATCGTCTCCCTGCGCAAGCGCGGGCCAGCGCAAGCGGCACTCTTGCAGCGCCTCAGCCAACGGCACAGACTGCCGCCCATTTTCACCCAACCATTCTACGAACGAATCGCCCACATGTTCCAACCATATCGCCTCATATAATCCCACGCCAGGGTCAAATGCGACGCCATCACCGGCGACTTGTTCCGCTGCGCGCGCTAACTCTGAGCGCCGGTAACAATGCAGCGCTTCAAAACAGGCGCGTTCGGCCAGCCACTTCTCTTCCATCACGCGCCTGTGTATTGCCTCGCGATCAATACTAGCCAGGCGCTGCGCGAAATCATCGACATGACCGCGCAGCAGTGCCAGCAGTTCCGTGGCAGACAACTGCCCATCATATTCGACTATAGGAAACTCGGCGGCCAGGCTCGCGAAGGCTCCCTTTGCCTCGACGGGGATGGCTAACAAAATATCCCGGCGAGATTTGAGTTGTTGCAATTTCTGCATTTTGCGCTCGCGATAGGCCGCTGTCCAGTAACCCAGGATTTCCAGGTAGAGACGGTGCTGATCGCGTGTAA
>DATGGW010000341.1:0-5334 GCA_035308345.1 Ktedonobacteraceae bacterium
CCCTGCACCACACCACCGTGGATCTGGCCTTCAACTTCTGCCGGGTTAATGGCTCGGCCCACGTCCTGTGCAGCCACGTAGTCAAGCACACGTACCTCACCCGTCTCAGGGTCAACGGCTACTTTCGCTAGGTGTGCAGCAAACGTGGGAGAGGAGACGCGATTGGCCGAGCGCCCACGCCCGAATACCGGCTCATATGGCGCTCCAAAGCGCATCGTGTTCGCGGCAATCTGCTGCAACGTGACATACTTTTCCGGCACACCCTTCACTCTCACCCTGCCCTCCCGCAGTTCCATATCTTCCATAGACGCCTCTAACATCTCAGCCGCGATAGCAAAGACCTGGCTACGTGCGTCGCGTGCTGCCGCCTGTACCGCCGAGCCCACGGTATACGTCGTCTTGCTACCGGCAGAGAGTCCGCTGTATGGCATCGTGTCGGTGCTATCATGGAGGACGTGGATCGCTGCGGCTGGCAAGCTCAACTCCTCGGCGGCGATCAGCGCCAATGAGGTGTCTGAGCCAGAGACATCGACGCTACCCACCACCACCGTCATTGTCCCGTCTCGTTCCAGGCGACACAGCGCGGCGGCAGGTTCTGTGCCACCCTGCCAACCGCCAACCGCCACGCCAACGCCGATCTTCCAGCCCACCAGTTCCGGCGGCACGTCCTGCTTCGCCTGCTCACGCTGCACCCACAACGGATGCCGCTGAATCTGCTCGAGGCATTCCAGCAGACCAATCCGCGGCCAGTGACCCTGCATCAGATTCGGGTCTCCCTCTTTGAGCGCATTGACGCGGCGGAACTGTAGCGGGTCTATTGCTAACTGCTGGCAGAGGTCTTGCACCGTCGATTCCAGCGCGAAGGCGGTCTGTGGTCCGGCAGGAGCGCGATAGGCACCGATGCCAGGCTTGTTGGTCTCCACCACATCACAGCGCACAGCAATGTTGGGGCAGCGATAGACGCCAAAGAAATGGAAGCCACTCAGAGCTGCGAGCGGATTGGGATAGGCTCCCGCATCAAGCAGCATGCGCACCTGGATAGCGGTGAGGGTCCCATTCCTCTTCGCGCCCAGGGTGATGCGCAACATCATTTGCGGAGCCGGGTTGCCAGCCAGCAGTTCATCCTGACGGGTGTAGACTAAGCGGATTGGCCTGCGCAGGCGAACCGCCACGGCGGCGGCCAGCGGCTCGAGCAAAGACTCCTTCCCACCAAACCCTCCACCAATGGGCACCGGCTCGACCCGAATCTGCTGTTCAGGCATGGCGAGTGCCGTGGCAACGGCTGAACGCACACTGAACAATCCCTGGGTGCTGGACCAGACCACTACCTGATGGCCCGATGGACTGGGGGTAACCGTGACCGATTGTGGCTCAAGATACGACTGGTGGACCGGATGCGTGCGATAGGTGCCTTCGACCACCACCTCCGCCTGGCGTAGACCTTCCACGATATCACCGAGCATCATGGGCCGAAACCGTTTGACATTCGACGATCCCTCTTCTGCCGCGACCGCCATTGCTTGCGGAAAACCAGCCAGAGGACCCGCAGCAGCAGCTTTCACCTCATACGTGCGAGCTGGGGGCGCACCAGGTCTCGCGGCAGCCTCTGGCTCAATGGCGGCGGGCAGTAGCTCGTAATCAACCTCCACGGCATCTGCACCATCCTCGGCAAGAGCCTCCGTCTCGCCAACCACGACGGCCAGAGGATGCCCACACCACAACACTTCGTGTTGTGCCAGTGGGGATTCTACGCGCACGAGAGGGTCCGCCTGAGCCATACCGAGCGTTGCGGCGGTAAAAACAGCCACGACTCCTGGTATCGCCTGAGCAGCCGTCGTATCGATATGCAAAATGCGGGCATGGGCGTAGGGACTGAGTACCAGGCATGCATACAGCATCCCTACAACAGTCTGATCGCCAGCGTAGCGGGTACGTCCGGTCACTTTGTCCGGTCCGTCCTGGCGGGGAAGAGACATGCCAACAAAAGCAGGCGGCGTGTGCTGCTGTGTTCCTTGCATCATCGGAAAAAATCCTCCTTCATGCAACCAGTGTCGAGAATCATGGTAGAGCTACGGACCAACCGCTCAGTATCACTGTGTCTCAACGAACCGACTTTTTGGCTGATGGAACATACCTATGCTATGTGTATTATGCCACAGCGTCGCAGCAATACGATACATTGGTGCTGCCTCATCTCATCTTCCATTTCTCTACTAAAATAGGTCAAGATCACTACGGCATTGCACCTCTTCCTGCAACAGCTTAAACACGAGCAACCCATTGCCCTGTACAGTTCTGCCTGACCCGCAGTGAACAAAGTACTGCTAGGTCTGCATGGGGTCAAAGGGCTTTGTCTGGTCTGCGGGCAACAGAAGGTGTTCCGTACACACAGCACGATAGCGATCGTTCGGACGCAACCCTTCGGGCAGAAGGTCAGGTAAGGTCTCCATGTCAAATGCTCTATTGTCGCGTCCATCATAGATTTGACTATTGCGTGCGACGCGCCCGCATTTTGGATGACGTTCACCATTGACAGGATATTCACACCTGGCCGTACAACAGATCACTTTTGCACCGTATCTGCGGGCATCTGCCACCAGGCCAAACTGATTGCCGCTCGCTCCTTGATCAAGTCCTGCCGCATACACGCGCTCAATACCAGCCGCAGCCCACCGTCCCATCATTTCACGATAGAGACCTGAGATCGGACGCCGCTGCTGATCAAAGCCAAACATGAACCACTCTTCCAGGAAAACCGTCTTAATTCCGCGCCACACAAGCTCCTCAATCGGAAGATCCCCAAGCGATTCGACAGTGGTACAGTTTGGGGTAAGAACTGTGTTTGCACTGAATACATAACCACGAGGAGCGATCACTACGTCTCGAACGTCCACCCCCGGCCGATATGCTTCATAAGGAATGCCGAGGTGAGCAAATTCGCCCATCTTGCCATACAGTCGCGTCGTTTTCCCAGCACCCATCGGCCCGGCATACACAGTTACGTCCGGTAATACCCTTGTCATTGAGAAGAACAGGACCTCCTCACAATTCAGCGTTTTCGTATCTATCAGAGGCATCATAGTGAAGCCCTGGCAGGACAACCCGAAGCAATGCAGCCCTCCCGACTATGCGACCCATCAGGCTGAAATTTCTTGCGCTCGTACCAGAGATACGGATCAAAGCCCGTAAGCCTAGTATACCACCTCCAGAGTGTTCATGCCTGGTGCTAATGCAGGTTCAAAAAAGTTCTTGTTTAAGGGGAAAGAGATTTGGTAGAATAAGGGCATGAAAGCCCCCTTGTATGTCAGAGCCTTGAGTCCAGATGAGCAAGCAGGGATAGAAGCTGGATTGCGCTCCTCGGATGCCTTTACCTTGCGTCGAAGTCAGATCCTGCGTGCCTCCAGTCGAGAGCAACGTCCCAAAACAATCGCCCGCAACCTCGGTTGTGCAACCTATCAAGAGTCCCTGGCTGAACAAAATTGAGCCAAAGTGGGTCCATGGAAAGCGAGCGATTGTCGAACCGGCTCGTCTCTTGACGGCGAGCGAGGTCAGACAGCGGGTCTGTGACTACTTTGGCTGTGAACAGGTTGGGCCGCTTACACAAAAGGTTGCATAATTCTGCGCGAGCCAGGCCGAAGCATTGCCTTCGGCTTGACTCTCGTCTACGCAAGGAGGAAGGTGCCGTTCTTGAGAACAGGCCAATGGCTTGCTTTTCCCCTCCGCATCGGCTATACTCATTCCCAGACTCATCCGATGATGAGTCCTCTTGCGAGTTGAAAGGAGAAAAAGACATGAACGCCGTACCCTCTTCAAAATGGCTGTATACCATACCAGGGAGGCGCATGGTCAGTTGACAGGCTCACGTTCGATCATGCCTGTCTCCGACCATCCGAGTAGGTGTCTGTTCTCCTTTGCGTACATCACATAAGATGTCGCCTTGCCTCTGGTAGAGAACCACTCTTTCCCCTTTTTGCCTGGCTACAGGTGTATTGCCATTCACCTCTTCTTCGTTTGCCATATCGAAAGCAAAGCCTCTGCCGTCGGGATGTGACAAATGAACGAACCACACTTTCATGCTCATTGTGAGGCGCGTGAAATGGACAAACGTTTGCGCACGTCGTATGACAAGCAGAAGAATATTCCAGTACCATCAGAAAGGGTTTTCCCCATGTACGCTCTTACCGGGGCAAACGGCCAGCTTGGTCGCCTTGTTCTCCAGCACCTTCTTATGCTCGTTCCAGCGGACCAAATCATTGCGACCACCCGCAATCCTCACCGGTTCGACCATTTCGAGACCCGTGGGATAATTGTACGCCACGCCGATTTTGCCGATCCGGCAACCCTGCAGGCAGCCTTTGCGGGAGCGAAGAGCCTGCTGATCATCAGCACAAACGACATTGGTCACCGTGTTGAACAACACCAGGCAGCGATAGAAGCAGCAGCGCTTGCAGGCGTTCGCCAGATCGTCTACACCTCATGCCCGGAGGCAAGCGCTCACGCTTCCAGTCCTATCAAGCAGGAGCATGGGCTGACTGAATCCGCTCTGGCCGCCTCCAGTGTGGCGTGGACAGCGCTACGCAATCACTTGTATACCGAAGCCCTGCCATATATCATCAACAGCTTGCGAATCGGTGATCAATTGCTCATTCCCGAGGGTCAGGGCAAGCCTGCCTGGATCACACGAGAGGACTGCGCCCGCACGGCAGCTTTCGTCCTGGCGGGCAAGAGCCATTTTTCTGGACCCGTTGATGTGACAGGCCCAGAGAGACTTGGCCTGACTGATATAGCCCAACGCTACTCCAGCATCAGTGGGCATCCATTGACTGCCCGTGTCTTGCCTGAGCATGAGATCATCGCTCAGCTTATAGCGAAAGGGGTGCCAGCCCAGGTGGCAGCAGGTGCGGTCGGTATCGCAAGCGGGGTCGTCCACGATACAACCTCAACAGTCTCAACCATCGTCGAACAGGCAACCGGTACGCCAGCCTCGCCGGTCGATGTAGTGCTGCGTTTTCTGGCCGCTTCTTAAAAGAGTCATGCGGATATCGCGCATTTTATATATGTAATATACTCTTGTGAATGGAGAGAAGCGGGCAAGTGGCATCTCTCCATTCACAACAGGTCGCGTGAATATGCACTAAGCACGACAACCGTCTGTTTAGTACTCGTTGAAAATAACTTTCTGTCTTCAAGCAAGGATTAGCGATAATGCGGTAGGCGCAAAAGAAATATCCTGTAAGACCATGCTCCAGACAGTGCGGTAGTTCAATGGGGCAGCGCAAACTGGGAATCATCTGTGAAGCTGATCGGCGTCTTGAAAGAGGTCACAGAGGTTTG
>DATGGW010000342.1:0-5643 GCA_035308345.1 Ktedonobacteraceae bacterium
TGCAGCGTCTCTGTTACCGACCGGGCAGAGATGGCATGAAAGGGCAACGCCAGCAGCTCGTCAAGCTTTTCCACGGCTTCACTGCCGCGATAGTTTTTCGTGATATCCTGTTTCTGCGTGAAGTAGGAAAATTGGAGATAGCGCTCGTTTTTAATCTGCACGGGGCGCACAATCACCTGCCGCCAGGGCAGGTGCGATGCCCGTATCTGCCCTTTCAGGGTTAGCCGCACGAACCGCTCTTCGTCCAGGGCTACATGCTTGATCTGCTCTTTATACCTGTCATAATTGTCAGGTTCGACGTTCATCGCATTACTTCTCTATCAATTCAGGCTGGTAGACATATTTTCTCTTACTAGTCTATCCCACACAACATGCCGTCGTCCAGGCATGACGACCGCGAGGGTCCTGTTGAACCTGGGCGACCGCAAGGGTCTCCACTCCTTATCCACTCCACCCCCGCCCTTACCATGACGACGAAGTGACAGGGGGAGCGATCATAGTAAGGGCGGGGGCGGGTGAGCGGAGCGGCGGGGACCCTTGCGGTCGCCCTGGCAATCATTCATAAGCCCTCTTGCGGTCGTCATGTGTCTTGCCAGCGTCTAGATAAATGAGCAATATTGCAGAAAAAACTTCAAACTGTGAAGTTTTGTGATTTTTGCGGCGCATTGCCCTTTTCTTTTACTCGTGGTTTCTGCTATACTTGCACACACATATATGTCTATGACGTCCGACAGCATGTACTTGCGCTGCAACGCGGCGCTGTGCTTTGAATACAGGCAAACACTGAATAATAACTTTATGTATAGAGGCCTGAGGTCTCAACAATATCTGATGTTTTAACACCATGTGAAAGGCAGCAACCGACATCGATGTCGCAACATAATATGAATCGTCACAAGCAGCGCATTTCCGACAACCATCTCCCATTCAAAATTGTTGGTCACACTACTCCTTGCGAACGGCATCTCTTGCGCAACGAGGATAGTTACTTTATTGAACAATCGACCGGACTGGCAGCCGTATTTGACGGCGTCGGGGGAAGCGCAGCCGGCGAAATCGCGTCACAGACGGCCAGGCGCGCCTCGCGTCACAAATGGCATCAGGAGTTACGCGAGCTTCAGCAGGGGTCGCAGCTAAAAAAAGGACTGGTTGATTGCAACACTACCGATTATTGCGCTTTGCTGCAGCGTTTGATTGAAACTGCCGATGAAGAGGTGCGCACCGAGGGAGCCCGCCAGGCCGGCACCGATGATCTTGCTACCACTGTCGCAATGGCGCTGCTGTGCCGCGATACTGAAACTAACGAATACACCATGTTTTTCGCGCATGTAGGCGACAGCCGCATCTATCTGCTGCACGAAAATGAACCGCTCAAACGACTCACTACGGATGATGGTCTGCTGGGAAGGCTGGTGGAGAGCCAGATGGTCGAAGAAGATGACGCTCGGCGCATTGACCAGGCAATGCGCGCCGAGGACCTTTCCGAGGTAGAATTCAGCTACTTTCGCCTGCGAGGTGGCATCACCCAGGCTCTGGGTGGTCCCGTACCTCCAAACATTCATCCCGGTCAAATCCCCATCGCCATCGGTGATCGCGTCCTGCTCTGCACCGACGGCATTCATGATAACCTCACAGACGTCGAAATCGAGGAGATTCTGCGCAATTCTCCGCGCGACGCCGCAGCGCGTAATCTCGTCGAACACTCCCTTCTCCGCTCGCGCGAAGAACGTCTTTTCACAGTTCGCGCCAAGCCCGATGACATGAGCGCAATTGTAATCACTCGCCGCTTCTAACATAACCACCACTCCAATAGTACCAGCCAATCCTGGTGTTTTACGCGTTAATTCAACGTGTATGCTACACTCCTACAGGTAGATCTATGTCATTTTGTAGGGACGCGATCAATCGCGTCCCTACGAATAAATTGGAAGAGCCGATAGGGAGGTCTAATTGCGCGTTAAAAGGAAGTTCTGGCTACTAATAAGTCTCTGCCTAGTGACGCTGCTCGCTGCATGCGCATCTGGGCAGGCAAGCAAGGGGGTTCCAGAGCAACCACTCACGGGTGACAGCTTGAATATCGCACAACAGCAGGCTCCGTCGCCGGTTATTACTATTCCCAAACAACTTTTCAAGCCATCACCCACGCCGACTCAGACCTATCATCCTCCAACTCCACCTACCAACATTCCCGGCACAAGCGCAGGCTCAGCACCCTGGGGCCAACCGCCAGCGCTGACTTCAGAAGAGATTCAGTTGACCCAGCAGCTATTTGATCAGATCAACCATGACCGCGCCGTGCGCGGACTCTACCCATTCGTCTGGAATCCTGTGCTGGCTGGTGGAGCGCGTTTGCACAGTTGGAATATGTATCACTGCGGATTTAGCCATACCTGCCCCGACGGCCTGAACCAGTGTACGCGCATCGCCAATGAGGGTTTCACCTTCACCGACTGCGGCGAATGCATCGGGCTGGCCGGACCATCCAATCCACCCTGGGCCAACATCTACGCCGTGCAGGAAAGTATGATTAACGAGGGGCCAACCGGCTGGCATTATATTCACCTGACCAGTACCACGCTGCATCATATCGGTGTCGGCATCTACATCGACCCGCGCGGCTGGGTCTGGTTCACCGAAGACATCGTGAGCTAGCATGGAGTAATGCGCGATGACCCCTCACGACGATTTTACCCCGCATGGCTACCTCGACAATCCCTATCACAGTTGGAAACTCAACCCCAGCGGCGTGCTGCGCTCACTAGAACCGCTTGGTATGGGCTGGCACGTCCCCAACCTGGGCAGCTATGCCAATAACCAGTTCCAATATACCGCCCATCTCACCATCGGACTCAACATCAACGACCTGGTGCTCATCACCCCCGCGGATTTCCGCCGTCATAAATGCGCCATCAACAGCCAGCTCCATACGAAAAATCGCTTCGAATATACCTGCGTTATCCCTCAATACGAGATGACGCTCACCGCGCGCTATTTCCTGGTAGAGGAACACGCGCTCGCTTGCGTACTAACACTATCAACAACATTTCCGGCGCCCGTTCCAATCACCTGTTACCTCATTCACCTGCATACCCACAACCCCTACACCAGTCGCTCGTGGGAACATGGACTCTATGCGCTGCAAGCCCGCGAACAAGGCATTGGCATGCTGGGTATTGCCAGTGAAGGCGATGTGTTTATTCACGGTGCGCGCGCAATCGACGATACTCCTCTCACCTGGGAAAGTATGGGCTTTGGCACTACCCTCGACGATATTTCGGTGTGGGCGCAAGGAGCAAACATCCCCCGGCCAAACATCACGCAGCGCGAACAGGATACCGGCTGGCAGCGCCGCGCACTGGTCTTACCGGTTAAGACTACCCTGGGCGGCGCTGCGCCGTCCACAGCTACCCTGCACGCCGTACTGGCGCGTGGTGTCTCGCAAGATCAATCCTTGCTGCGCTGGCACCAGGCTATGGATGCCGTAAACGATGTCGAAAGCAAGCTTCTCGCTGAAGATGAAACCTTCTGGCAGCAAGCCCCACAGCTAGCGGGAGATTGGCCCGCGCATTGGAAGCGCGGCTTGGTCTACGACCTTGAAACGTTGCGCATGGTGATACGTCCCCCGGCAGGCATCATTCCTCACCCCTGGGACAGCATGCAAATACAAGCCCCGCGCACCGTGCTGGCCGAGGCTGCCATGGATGCGCTCTTCCTCAGTTATGCCGACCCTGAACTCGCCGCAGAGGTCATCCTGGGGCATTTTGAATCTTCCCCCCGTCCAAATCTGCCGTGCATGCGCGAGGACGGCAGTTTTAACATGGTTGCCGACGACGGGCAGATCTGCGGCACCGCGCCGGAATGGGGTTTCCCGCTCTGGTGCTGCGCTCAAATTTTCTTGCGCACAGGTGATCGACAATGGCTGCGTCGCCTCTACCCAGGAGCGGCAGCATACTTACGCTGGTGGCTCGAACATCGCAGCGATGCCGATGGTTGGTTGGGTTACGCCTGTTCGTGGGAGAGCGGCCAGGATGTCTCTACTCGCTTTGGCCCGCAGCAGACCGGCGGCGCCATCATCCAGCACGTGCGCCCCGTAGACCTGCAAGCCAGCGTGGCCCAGGGGGCAGCAATTCTATCGCGCTGGGCTACCTTGCTCGCTGAAGAGTACGATGCATCGTTTGATTTTAAGACCGAAGCCGAACGCTGGCAGACCGTCGCCAACGAGTTCACCGTCAAAACGCGCCTGATGTGGCATGATGGCTGGTTTCATGACTACGACTCCGTAGCAAAGGTATGGTCAGCCGAGCGCGACGCCATGCACCTTGCCCCCGTCTTCTGTGGTGTAGCCGATTGGGAACATATCCAACAACTACGCCCATTCCTGGCGCAGCCTCCCAGCAATAATCCCTATTGGAGACCGCTAAGCTGGCCTCCCATCCTGATGACGGTAGCCGAAGCCGCCCGCAGCGCCGGCATGCTCCCTGAATCCGCTGAGCTGGCCTCTCGTTTTGTCGATGCCTCCTATCGCAGCATTGACAGCCGCACTCCCGACGAATACGGTAATATCCCCGGCATCACCCGCGAGAATCGCCGGTTGGTCGAGCAAAAATTCCGGGTCGACTATGTGAACTCCGGCATAGAAGGGTACGGCTGGGGTGCGCTCAGTATCTTCCTCATCATTCGCTACATCATGGGATTGAAAGAAGAAGAGATCAGCGTTCTCACCGTCGCGCCCATGTTTCCGCAGGCATTACGCCGCACCGGCGCCTCCTACAAAATCGGCCCGCTTCCCTGGGGAAAACACGTCCTCAACGCAGAATGCCACATCAAAGATGCATATCGCTATACGATGCGCCTGGAGAGCGCAACACAGCGCTGGGAGTGGGAAGGAACATGGGGCGAGGAAAGAAAAATAGCTCTCTGACCAGCCGTCGCGACGGGTGATTTGTAGGGACGCGATCAATCGCGTCCCTACAAATTTATTCTCGCATCAACGCTTCGAACTGCTTGCGGTCAAGCTGCTCCTGCTCCAGCAGGGCATCGGCCAGTTTCCCCAACTGGGTGTAATGCTCTTGCAGGATAGTACGCGCCATCTCATAGCCCTCGTTGAGGATAGACTGCACTTCCACATCGATAACGTTGGCCATCGTTAAACTGCTGGCGCTGTTCGCGCCTGCCGCTGGCATGGTAAGAGCATATTGACGAGCAGGGATCTCCTGCCTGTTGAGCACCAGGCGACCAGCGGCATCAGCTGCCAGCGCGTAGCTATAGGCTGGCATGGCATCGCTATCGATACGGCGCATATTAAGACCGCCGCCGCCAACTTCCGCGCGATAATCGGCGAATACAACGCCAACCTGCTCGCTCATACCCCAGCGCGTGACCATGTTCCGCGCAATATCGGTCACAACCTGCAGATCATTCTCCGCGCCGGTAGTGATGTAGTCCGCTCCAAAGGTCAATTCTTCAGCAACACGGCCACCAAGTCCAACAGCAATACGCGCCATCAGAGTTTGACGGCTGTAGTTGTAGCGGTCTTCCTCGGCGGTGAACTGCGTAACGCCCAGGCTCTGCCCGCGTGGTAAAATTGTAACGCGATTGACGGTATCAGCTTCTGGCTGGTAATACGCGACCAGGGCATGGCCG
>DATGGW010000343.1:0-3460 GCA_035308345.1 Ktedonobacteraceae bacterium
CGCAGGTATAGGTTGTGGCCGCGCCTGGCGGATTGGGCGCGATGTAATGCTGCACGCCATCGCTGATGGCGCAAGTTCCGTTGGCGCTCTTCACGGAAAGGTTATGGATAGTTCCCGCGTCGACTGCGAACGTTGAAAATGACAGTGTGGCGGGTCGGCATTGTTGATAGGCTTGATAGAAACAATTTTCGGCTTTCTGCGTGCTTGCTTTATCTGATGGCGAAATGCCAAAATGGCTGCTATGCACGCTGCCGCAGTTCACGGTTTGTGCTGGCGGCATTGATGCTGGTTGACCGCTCGTGGTTGTATTAGAGCCACATGCCGCCAGCATAAATCCCAGTAACAGGAAACTTGTAACTACGCCTGCTAGCCAGCCTGGTGACTTTTGTGAGAAACGTTGGGTTTGGGACATTGCGTACTCCTCCAGTAACGGTGTCATATCTTGTTCTATGTATGGCTATTGACGACAGCGCGCGAAAAAAAGTTCCCGGATAAGCAGAAGACTCCCTCGCGTCTCGATCGCGCCGCACCACTTGTCCCTACAGTATAGATGCGCTATAGTAGTGATGTTCAGAGTAACCGCTATTCTGGCTTTGAGAAAGAATAATCTGGAAAGTACGAATGCTGTAAGGCGTTCGGAGGAATTGTATGGTAAATTTCATCAGTAATCTGCACTTTTATAACGTGGTATTGATATTCTTATCAGGTACTGTGACGGGCATCTGGGGGCTGATCCTTTATTTCATGAAAAAGCAGACAATTATCAGGCCCTGGCGGTACGCGCTTATTTTTACAGCAATTGTAGGATTGTTACAGGCTGTGCTCGGCATTATCCTGTTGCTGTTAGGTCAGAGGCCGGGTACAGGTACGGGACTGTATTACCTGCATTTCGTCTATGGCGCTATCGTCGCCCTGGCTATTCCTGTCGCTGTGACCTACGCCACCGGCGGAAAGAAGCCCCGGCGGGATATTCTACTATTCAGCATCATTTGCCTGGTACTGGTCGCGGCTGCCGTGCGGGCGCTCATGACAGGACCACACTAGTTGCTTACTTTCTTTTTTCTCGATACTGTTAACAGGTTGGAGAACATCTTATGAAGGCTTCATTTATCCACGTCGCGGATACACATCTTGGATATGAGCAATACGGTGTGCGCGAGCGTTTCAACGATTTCAGCCGCGCTTTCTGGGACATTATTGATGACGCGCTGTACCGCGAAGTTGATTTCATGATTATCGCCGGAGACCTCTTTCATAAACGCGCCATAGATGCGCTGACGCTCATTCACGCCATCAATGGGTTAAAGAAGCTCAAAGAAAAGGGTATTCCGGTAATCGCCATCGAGGGCAACCATGATCGCAGCTATTACCGCGAAGGCATTTCCTGGCTGCAGTTTTTATGTCACGAACAGTATCTGACGTTGCTGAATCCCAGGATGCGCGAGGGCGCGCCGGTCATCGCGCCCTGGGAACAATCCACAATGGCCGGTTCGCATATTGATATACTGGATGGGAAGGTGCGTGTTTACGGACTGCCCTGGCAGGGAGCCGCGACGGTGCGCAGCATCGAGGGCCTGGCGCAGGCGATGGAGGAGGTGCGCGCTGAGGAAGAAGCTGCCGGTATCGAGTATCGCCTGTTGATGATGCATAGCGGCGTTGACAGCGTGGTGCCACACGTCCAGGGCTTGCCGAGCATGGCCCAGTTCCAGCCGCTGCGCCGCTATGTCGATTACCTGGCCCTCGGTCACGTGCATAAACCTTACGAGTTCGACGGCTGGATGTACAACCCTGGCTCAACCGAGACATGCGGCGCGGAAGAAGCGGCCTGGGAGGATCGCGGCTATTATTGCGTCGAGATCAATACCAGCAATCTTCCGGAGACTGCCGATGCAGGTTATCGTCCTCCGCTGCACCAGGCTGCCCACCTTGTCAGCAAACGCCGTCCTTTCGTGCGTCATGAAGTGCGCGTGGATGGGATGAGCGAACCCACCGAACTCTATGCGCGCCTCGAGGATTACTGCCGCCGCGAGCGCTATCGCCACGAGACGGACGCGCTGCGCCCGCTTGTGCAGGTCCAGCTTATCGGCACGCTGGCTTTTGACGCTGGCTCGCTGGATATGCCCTACATGGAAAAGCTGGTGTATGACCTGTTTGAGCCGCTCTATGTGCGCATCGAGAATAATACTAACGACCGTGATTACATTCCCGAAGGCGGCGAAATCGATGGTCTCGACCGCTCTACCTGGCACGAACTGGAACGCAGCATCTTTGAAGACCTCGTCAGCCGCGACTCTCGCTACCTTGTACAGCGCGAGCAATGGAGCCAGGTGCTCGCCGATTTGAAACGCATGGCACTCGAAAAGGATGATCCGGCGGACATCGCGCGTTACTTGCGCGAGAAACGCGCCGAACTGCTGCTTTCGCAGGCATGACGGTCCAAGAGGATGGCGACCGCAAGGGTCGCCACTACTATATACGGATGAAGCACCTCCTAGAGCCGCGGTATAGTAGTGGCGACCCTTGCGGTCGCCATGTTTTTGGCGGCTTTGTAACAACTTCTTCCCTTGACATACTTCTCATTTATCAGATACACTTATTAAGTAAGTTAAGTTAGTAGATCAACTTTCTATACTATGGTTTCATGCCTTTGGTGTAAGAGGAGATGTATGTCATGGAAAGCGCGTCTGCACCTTCTGTACGGATACCACGAGTAGATACGCACCTTGCAAAGTTTTCTCAGGCGGGTACGGTTGTGCTAAGTGGGCTGGCTTTTTTATTCAATCAGCCGGTTATTGTACAAATAGCTGCGGTTGTGATGATCCTGGCCGCGCTGCTGCCTGAAGTGAGTCCATATCGTCTGCTTTATCGCAGTATTGTGTTGCCGCTGCGTTTATGGAAACCGCGCGTTGTTGAAGACGATCCTGCTCCTCATCGTTTCGCGCAGGGCGTTGGCGCGGCGTTTCTGATTGCGTCAACCCTCGTGTTGTTCTTGACGAAAGCTTACGCTTTCGGATGGACGCTTGACCTCATCGTCTTTGTGCTGGCCGGCATCAACTTGACGGTCGGTTTCTGCGCGGGATGCTTCGTCTACTATCACCTGGGACGCCTGGGCGTTCTGCCGCGCGTGCGCTACCAGGGTGGATTTCACTGGCGGGGAGTATAAAAAGCATGATGGATGTGCTTGTGAGAGCGGTTGTGCTGGCGCTGGTAAGCCTGTTGGTGTGTGCTGTCGTCTGGTATGGGCGGCGCTTTGTCGAGAAACGCCGCCAGTACGCATTTGCAGCTTCCCCACTGGTGGACAATAAGTCTGCTGCTATCCAGCCCCGGCATGCACCCATACGCATTCTCGCATTCAGTAGTGAGGATTGTCACCAGTGCCATCAGATGCAAACCCCGGCTCTGCAGCGAGTAATGGAGGCGCGTGGAGACCGGGTGTGTATCGAGGAGATCGACGCGCCCG
>DATGGW010000344.1:0-15741 GCA_035308345.1 Ktedonobacteraceae bacterium
AGACTATTTCGGATGTACTGATAAAGTATATAGATAACTAAGACAAAAGAAAAGACAATTCCGACTAGTTCAAGCGTTGCGAGAATAAAATTGGTTACGGTCTTCTCTAGCTCGCTGAAAAGGGTGAATCTTTGTCCTCCCCATATGTAGAAAGGGACGGTCGCGACCAGAACAAACAAAATAATGAGGAGTATGAGTGTGAGGATACGTCTCATGCGCTTTACCTCCAACAGACTACCGCCAAAAAGCCAGCAATTATCGCAGAACGATCACTTACAACCAGGAGTAACCGATGAAACAGGAGCTGAAAAACAAGCATAACCTCTAGTGTTATAATGTAGGACATTATTCGCACAATGTCAAGCTCTCTTTCGATAAATATTGATGATCTGATATAAAAATTAAGTAGAGCCTTTTTGAGCTTCTTTGCCCAAGCAAATCGGGTCAACCTCACTGTCAGGTTGGCTCATTTTAGCAGAATCTTGAAACCTGGAAGTGAACAGTTAATACGGGGCCACCAGCCTGTCCTGGTTGGCAGGCTGGTGGCCCTACAAGTAGTGTCTGGTGAGAAGTGTTCTCAGTCGGTGGGCGCCAACACGATCTGCTCCTCGGTGATGTTGAAAGCCTCAGTGCTCGAGATGTCGGCTTTCGTCAATTCCTTCAGGAACAGCACCGACACGAATGAGATTACTCCGAGTATGATGATGTAGATCGAAACCGCCTGCCAGGAACCGCCGCCGATATTGACCACGACTTTACTCAAGCCCAGGGCGGACAGCGTGGTTTTCCCATTGAGTAACAGCAGCGCGATGATCGGGGCCAGGCCGCCAGCGAATGGCGCGGCAAGTTGATAGCCCAGCGATGCGCCGCTGTAGCGCGCTCGCGTTCCGAAGCGCTCAGCGATGAGAGCGGCTTGAGGACCATACACCCAGGCATGGAAAATGGCAAGAGAAGCGGCAACGGCCAGGATAAACAGGCCACCCACTTTGGTATTCATCAGCAGGAAGTACGGGAAGGCAAAAGCGGCCATGAGGACGCAGCCAATCAGATACCATCTGCGCCGTCCGACGTACTCTGACAGGTAGCCAAAAAGTGGAATCGTGAAGAGTTCCACGGCGGCAGCGATGGTGATGGCATTCAGGACCAGCGTTCTATCCAATAGCAACTTGTCGACGCCATAGGTGATCACAAAGGTGGTAAAGAGGTAGAACGGGGCCTGCTCGGTGAACCGTGCGCCTGCGCTGAGCAGAATTTCACCCGTGCTATGCCGGAACGCCTCGATGATCGGCGCCGAAACCTCGCGCTTTTGATTTAAGACCTCCGCAAAGAGTGGCGTTTCCAAAATCCTCAAGCGGATATACAGGCCGATAATGACCAGCAATGCACTGATGAAGAATGGGATGCGCCACGCGAAGCCGGTAATGAAACTTGCGCCTGCAGCGCCCTGGACAATGTTGACTATGACAGTCGAGAGTATCAGCCCGATGGGGACACCCATCTGCGGCCAGCTTGCCCAGAAGCCGCGATTGCGCTTATGGCCGTACTCCATGGCAAGCAGGACAGAGCCGCCCCACTCACCGCCGACACCCAGGCCTTGTCCCAGGCGCAGGAGCACAAGAATAAGAGGCGCAGCAATACCGATGGTGGCAAAGCCAGGCAGAAATCCGATAAGTAACGTCGAGATGCCCATCAGCAAGAGCGTGGCAATGAGCGTAGTTTTCCGACCGATACGGTCGCCGTAATGCCCGAAGAGTGCGCCGCCGAAGGGGCGGGCAATAAAACCAACGAGGAAGGTGAACAATGACAGGAGTGTGCCAACGACCGCGTTAGACTCAGGGAAAAAGACCTTGGGGAAGACAAGTGTTGCCATTGTGCCGTAGAGAAAAAAGTCGTACCACTCGATAGCAGTGCCAATGGTACTTGAGAAGATGACCGGCGTCATTGTTTGTGCCGGGACGTTGTTGTTAGTCGCCATGGTTTCCTCCAGTACTGACCAGTAAGGTCCGCTGTACTACAACTTGACCAGGAAAAACGCGACAAAGTGCAAACTGGGAATGTTCCAAACAGAGCTTCAAGACGTGAATGAAGCCGCGAAAATTCTATCCTCTACTGCTATACCTCCTTTCTCTCTGCCTGCAACAGGCTGGTGATCTGACGTGCCTGTACACAGTACAGAAGCGTGTGCAAAATGAACATTCTACTATAGGGAAGTATAAAAGACGGGGGTAAATATTACATAAACAAAGCGGGGAAGATGTAAACAAATCTATAAATATTTTTAGCATTCTTCTGCCAGCTCTTCAAAAGCGGCTCGTCCGGCATATTCCTTCAGGAACAGAGAAGACAGCAGCGAGATTAGAGACATAGCAATAATATACAGTGCAATGAGCGTCCAGGCTGAAGCAGCGGGAGACTGAGATGGAGAGCGGGTCAGCAGGTAGGTCGCGATAATAGGAGCAGGGCCGCCTGCGATAATCGAGGCCAGTTGATAGCCCAGCGAAGCTCCGGTGTAACGCAGCCTGGTAGGGAAGCGCTCCGCGATCAATGAAGCCTGTGGGCCGTAGAGGCAGGCATGGGCGCATCCGAGCGCCAGCGCCAGCGCCAGCATGACCAGAATGGGAATCCTGGTGTTGAACAGCAAAAAGTAAGGAAACGCGATGAGAGCCATCGCGAGCGCGCCATAGATCATTGTACGCCGCCGTCCAATCCGGTCTGAGAGCGCGCCAAGGGCTGGCATGGTAAAGAACGAAACCCCGCCGGCGGCGATAAGGCCAATATAAAGTAGAGAAGCGTCCAGGTGAAGAACCTGCATGCCATATGAGAGCGCAAAGGTCGTAAAGATATAAAAAGGAGCCTGCTCGCCGGAGCGAACGAGGGCTGAGAGCAGAATTTCACGCCAGTGCAGTTGCCAGGCGCTCAGGAAGATGTTGGTTGCCTGCTGGCGAGACTTCTGGCGCAAGAAAGCGGGCGTTTCGGGGATGCGCAGGCGGATATAGAGGCCGACCACCATCAACATCGTACTCAATAGGAAAGGTATACGCCAGCCAACGCTCTGGAAAGCCTCACCGGGGTAGAGGTTCTTGAAGAGCAGGATCGAAGCGGTCGAGAGCACCAGTCCAACGGGAACGCCTACCTGCGGCCAGCTCGTCCAGAAGCCCCGGCGGCGTTGATCGCAGAACTCCATGGTGAGCAGGACAGAGCCGCCCCACTCACCTCCAACGCCAACCCCCTGGAGAAAGCGCAAGATTGCCAGGAGCAGCGGTGCCATGATCCCCAGACTCGCATAGCCGGGAAGCACACCCATTAGCATGGTTGTGATGCCGATCAGTAAGAGAGTCGCTACCAGGGTCGACTTGCGTCCAACACGATCGCCGAAGCGGCCAAAGAAAACGCCCCCCAGTGGCCGCGCCACGAAGCCTACAAAATTCGCGGTAAATGAAGCCACAATCCCGGCAGAGGGGTCGAGCCGGGGAAAGAAGACAACAGGGAATACCGTCACGGCCAGAAAACTGTAATAAAAGAAATCGGACCACTCGATGGCTGAGCCGAGCGTGCTAGCAACGATGATCGGGAAGATATTTTCGCGTGTGGTGGTATCCTCTCTGGGTTCAAGATGAAGAGTTGCCATTGATCCTCCTGAACTCTTTTTCTCGCTGCTTCCTATGCACCAGGATACCAGTTCTCAATCAGGAACGCAAAGGAGCAGGCTTTCTCGGATGATTAGATATGAGTATACCTGGAAAGGTGTAAAAAAATCGTAAACGAAGTAGGCAGCAATATATACAAAGATATAAACATTTCTCTTCAGAGTGGGCAAACAATTGAATTGCTCGTCAGATTAGCACATACTATATAGTGAGCGGAGCGGCGTTTCCCCCACGGAGGAGAACTATGCTAAAGATACTTGAGCGCAAGATAATCCTGCAACTGCTGGTCTTTTATGGCCTGTTCGTGATCCCACTCCTGCTGGGCGGCGCGGAGCTCTATTTTTTCCAATATGACGCATTGCAGCAGAGCGCGCAGCAGGCCGACCTGGGGCTGGCTCAGGCCATCGCGCAGGATGTAAGGACGCAGGTACAGAGCGCAGCGGAAGAGGTCATGGACCTGGCACGAAGCCAGGCCGCAATCCAGCTCAATCGAGCGCAGCTTATCTCCCTGTTCAGCGTTTCAAAACAGACGCATCCTGAAATCAGCCAGTACATCCTCTGCGATCCATCCGGCAAGATCTTATTGAATTATCCCTTGACTCCGACAAGAATCGGGCAAAGCTTCAGCGCGAGCGATTATTTTCAAGAGGCTCTGCATAAGGACAGTCCCATTATCTCGTCTGGCCGCATCAGCCAATTCTCCAACACATATGTCTTCTCTGTGGCTATACGCATCACCAATGACCAGAATCAGTTGGTCGGAGTGATGATTCTCAACCTCTCGCTGGCGCAACTGAACTCCCACCTGAAGTCTGTGCAGCAGCAACTGACTGCAAATGGCGAGGTGCGCATCTGGATCATCGATAGCAATGGCACCCCCATCGCCAACACCGTTGGAGTCGCGCCCGGAAGCAATCTACTGCAGCGCATACCGGGCCTGCGAGACGCGCTGCGGGGCAAAGCGGGTAACCTGGTCGCGCAGGATGAGCAGCGCGACTGGCTCTATAGCTATGTTCCCGTAAGTGGCACGAGCTGGGCAGTAGCTGTAGGCCGGCCAACTGACGCTACCTTTGCCACAGTGATCAGTTTTCAGCACAGCTTGATTATCGCGCTGATCATGTTGCTGGCCGGGGCAAGCGTTTTCTGGTTTGTGATGCACGGCTGGGTGGTCGCGCCACTGAGCCGCCTGGCGCAGGCCGCAACCGTGATGAAGCCGGACCAGACCGTGAAAGCCACTGATAGCAAGCTGCTGGCCAGGGAAAAGAGCCGTCAGGATGAGATTGGGCGCCTGGTGAACGCTTTCTCGACTATGGAAGAAGAGATTCATACACTCTTTCGTAAGAGCGATGAACAGAGCCATACACGCCTACAGACCCTGGACGCGATTATGCGCAGTATGGATGAGGGGGTCTTATTAGAGGACCCCGCGGGGCAGATTGTCTATGCCAATCACAGTTTCACACAATTTGTGGGGGTCTCAGCCCAGGAAATTCTGCTCGACGCTTTCCAGGAAAATCACCTGACGGAGCGGATGGAGGTCATAATGGAAGCGCCCGGCGCCTATTACGAGGCTGTGCGCTGCGCAGAACGCGGGGATGGAGCGCAGGTGATCGAGTTCTGGGTGCGCGGATACTATAATCAGCTAGGCCAACTGGTCCCCTCCAGGCGCAATATCCGCATGCGCCTCTTCCAGGTACGTGATATGGCGGGTAAAGTTATCGGGCGCGGCAAGATCTTCAACGATGTGACCCAGCAAAGCGAGGCTGAACAGGTCAAAAAGAACCTCCTGGCCATTGTTTCCCACGAGTTACGCACGCCATTGACCGCCATTAAGGGCTACGCGACCAGCCTGCTGGA
Source organism: Ktedonobacteraceae bacterium (assembly GCA_035308345.1). GTDB lineage: Bacteria > Chloroflexota > Ktedonobacteria > Ktedonobacterales > Ktedonobacteraceae > CF-113. The sequence goes on from DATGGW010000344.1 coordinate 5,505, forward strand.
GACCGATATAGAGCTGGATGCGGCCATGCAGCGCGATTTTTTACAGCGGATCGTCGAGGAGGAGGATCGCATGGCGGAACTGGTTACCAGCCTGCTGGAGATGTCGCAGTTGGAGGCAGGCACGCTGAAACTGGCTCCTAGCTATTGCCGCCTGGATACATTGATCGAGCGGGCGTTAGAAGCAGCGAAAAGCGAGCGGTTGCATATGCACATATCCCTTCCATCAGAGATGCCCGTGTTATATATTGATCGGCGTAGGATGGAGATGGTGCTGCGCAATATACTTGAGAACGCGCAGAGATACGCGGGCGATGGGGCCGAGGTAGAGATTATCACCCGCTACGCGCGGGAACAAGAAGATGACGGCATTTATTTGAGCATAATGGATAATGGACCAGGTTTACCAGGAGAACTTACTGAACGAGTCTTCGACCGTTTTTATCAAGTGGATAGCGGGAGAGAGCGCAGCAGCAGCGGAGTAGGATTGGGACTGGCGATCTGCCGTGGCTTTGTCGAAGCGCATGGCGGGCGTATCTGGGCCGAGAACCGCGCGGAAAACGGCAGTGGGGCAATCTTTCATATCTGGCTTCCGGCCAGGTTATTGCATGCTCCTGGCGCGCAGCCTAATCCTTTCGAGTTGGGAAAAGCTCTATAAGCAACGGGAAAGTGTGTCAGCATATGCCGCAAGAAAAGCATATTCTCGTCGTCGATGACGAGCCGAGCATCCAGGATTTTATCAGGCGCAATCTGGAACTGCGCGCCTTCAAAGTCTCGCTAGCCAATAACGGGCTGGAGGCGCTGGCCTTATTTGAACAGACCAACTTCGCGCTGATCATCCTGGATGTCATGATGCCTCGCATGGACGGCCTGGAGGTCTGCCGGAGAATTCGCCAGCACAGCACCGTGCCGATTATTATACTTACAGCGCTTGGCGAGGAAGCCGACAAGATCGCTGCACTGGACCAGGGGGCCGACGACTATCTGACCAAGCCTTTCGGTGTAGGAGAACTGCTGGCGCGCATCAAAGCGGTATTGCGGCGCAATCACTGGGCAGATCAGACCATCTCGGTCGGTACGCTGCGTTTTGGCGAACTGGAGATCGACTTTGAGCAGCGGCGCGTCTGGAAAGATAGGGTACTGATCAAACTTTCGCCTACAGAATTTGAGCTGCTCCAGGAACTGGCCCTGCATCCCGGCAAGATTTTCACCCACGAAGCCCTGCTCAGGCGCGTCTGGGGCACAGAATATCATACCGAGTCCGAATACCTGCGCGTCTACATTGGTCGCCTACGCCGCAAGCTCGAAAACGATCCCTCGCGACCTGCGCACATTTTGACAGAGCCGGGGATTGGGTACTATATGGTCAAATGATGGAGACGATGGTTATCTATCCAATCCAATTGTGTTCACACGCGTGTCGACAGGTATTAGAAGATCCCCTTATAGACCGAGCAGGAGCGACACACTTCTGGTGGCTCCTCGGAGGATAGTTGATTGCGAAACTCCTGATAAAGGGGGCCATTCCATAGATTCTCGGCTTGCTGCTCGGAGATATTACCGAAGTTAATACGGTCTGGCGTCGAGACCATACAGCACGGCATAGCGTAGCCCTGGTAGCTAAAATAGCCCCCTTTCCATGGCCAATCGCAGCGTTGTGGGCCAGGTGTGCCGGGGGGATGCAGGCGCATACGCACATGTGGTAAACGCAAGTTTGTGCCCAATTCCTCCGCTACTTTGCGCGCTTCTCCAAAGTAATATTCGACGAGTTGTGGATCTTCCTCGATCAGGGTTTCGCTCTGAACGAATTCTCGCATAGGCAGGTACTGCGCGGGTAAGCTGGTTTCACCAAAGTCATGGCAGAGATGCTGTACGAAGATACTCTCTATTGACCACCGGTGAGCAAAACGCACTATATCAGGCAGTTCATGTAAGTTCCGCCGCATAATAACCATCACCAGGCGAAGGCGTGGATATTCACTATCCAAACGTTTGCGTGCAGCTAGAAGCCGTTCCAGATTGGCTACCACGCGCTCGAAATGAGCACGCACACGAATACGTTCATATGTCTCGGCACTTGTACTATCGATTGAGATGTGAAGGGAATCGAGTCCGCTTTTAACACAGCGTTCGGCGCGCTTATCATTCAAGAGAGTAATGTTCGAATTGGTAGACACCCTGATGCCTTTCTTAGCGGCATACTCCACCATGTCGAAGAAACGAGGATGCATCATCGGTTCGCCCAGCCCCTGGAGGTGCAGTTCTTGCATGCCTGCAAACTGATCTATGATGTGGACGAAGGTCTCAAATTCCATGAAGGCAGGAGGACCATAGGGAGGGCCATCCTTACGGAACTGGATCGAGCACATCGGGCAGCGCAGATTGCACTGTCCAACTGGCTCGATCTGAACATAGGTGGGCAATTTCATACCGTTTTTCTCTCCGCATTGATAGCATTCATATATAGAAGACGCGAAACTTGATCGCGCCTCGCAGACGCCAGAAAATAGCAATCGGTGGAATTGCAATGGAGGTCAACATCATCTCCATGATATGACGGGGCGCATGGGATGTATGTCGGAGCCGTTGCACGCAGAATTGTCCGGTCAAATATGTCCATAAAGCCAGGCCAGGAAGTGCCAGAAATCCTGATCTTCGAATAAGGCTGATCACTACAAGCAGTAACGCGCTTACAATGCCATAGTAGCGCCAGGGAGGAGCATCCTGGATTTTCTGACGGTACAGCAGGGGATGCTTCTTATAGAGCAGTGCATTGAACATACTCTTGCGCTGCTGGTAGATGCTTATCCCCCATTGCGCTGGTCGCACCGGATGGATGACTACAGCGTCCGGGGCGCTGGCACATTTAGCGCCACTTTCCTCCAGTGTGAAGAGAAGATCGCTATCCTCGCGCCAGGCAACCGCGAAGCGTTCATCGAAGCCCCCGACCATCAGAAGTGCATCCCGCCGGTAAAAGCAGTTTGCTGTCACAAATTCGCAATCCGCAAGTTTAGATGCATTATACTCGTAATCGGTGGGTAGAGTCCCTAGTGGCACAATAATGCGTCCAGAGACTCCTACCACGCCATCCACCATAGCCGCAACCCCTTCATTTAGCCAGCCTGCGCATGGAATACAATCGTCATCGGTAAAGGCGATCACCTCGCCTCGTGCCGCGCGACAGCCAAGGTTGCGCGCGGCGGCAGGGCCATGAGAACTTTTCACGGGGATGTAACATATGGTATAACCACTTTGCCGGGCACTCTGCGCCCGGCACTCTACCAGCTGTCTTGTCCCGGCACAGTCTGCGTCGTCAACGATGATAATCTCATAGTCTGCTGGAGCGAAATCCTGCATTAGCAGCGCCTCCAGACAGCGAGCAAGCAGCGTAGGACGATTGTAAGTAGGTACGACGACTGAGACACGAAGCATCATTTCTTCACCTGCGGCTTCTCCAGGACAAATGAGCCGATGACAAGCGCGTCAAGAGGGGAAGTCCAGAAGCACTCAACAGCATCGCGTGGCGTACACACGATCGGCTCACCACGAGTATTGAACGAAGTATTGACGAGCACCGGTACGCCGGTACGCGCCTGGAAGGCTTTGATGAGATCATAGTAGAGCGGGTGTTGCCGGCGGTTGATGGTCTGGATACGCGCCGTACCATCTACATGACGTACAGCCGGAATGCGGTCGGCCTTTTCCGGCAAGACATCATACACAAACAACATGAATGGAGACTTACCGGCGTTGGCGAACCAATGCGCGGCCTCTTCTTCGAGCACAACCGGAGCCACCGGTCGGAAGTCCTCGCGGTCTTTGATCTCATTGAGCCGGGATTGCATGGAGGCATGTAATGGTGATGCCAGAATTGAGCGCGCTCCTAATGCCCGCGGTCCAAATTCTATTCTACCCTGGAACCAACCAATGATCTTATCCTGTGCCAGCATATCGGCGACGTCATCAACGAGATGGGTGACACGGCGGTATGGGAGCTTCGACCAGAGTAGGAATTGCTCGATCTCATCGTCGCTGTATGCTGGACCAAGGAAAGCGTGGTCCATACAAAATAAGCGTGAAGAGGACGAGCGTTCCTGATTATCAATCCAGAGGGCGGCGCCCAGCGCTGTTCCTGCATCTCCCGCCGCGGGCTGTACCCAGATAGACTTGAACGGACCCTTGTCGCGTAGTCGCGCATTCAGCACGCAGTTGAGTGCAACGCCCCCTGCCATACAGAGGGTATCTAAGTTGGTGGTCTGATGCAGCCAGCCTGCTAGCTCAAGAACTGTTTCTTCCAGTGCCACCTGTAACGAATGTGCAACATCATAATGCCGCTGTTCCAATGATCCTCCCCTCAAGCGTGGTGCTCCGAAGCGCTCCTCCAACTGCACTGGCTGAATGGTATATTGACCATCCGATGTAATCTGAATGATTTCATAGAAATCTGAAAGATAGCGCGGCTGACCAAAGGATGCGAGCGCCATTACCTTATATTCATCAGAGGAGGGAAGAAAGCCGAGGTATTGAGTAACCTGCTCGTAGAGCAAACCGAGCGAGTGCGGGAAATTGACCTGTCCCAGTCTAATCAGAGAGTTTCCGTCGCCAAGGTTATAGCTTGTCGTTGCCCTCTCGCCCCTGCCATCCAGGGTCAAGATAGCAGCACTTTCAAAGGGTGAGGGGAGAAAGGCGCTGGCAGCATGTGCCAGGTGGTGCTCTACAAAATGCCATTGATAAGAGCCATAAGCACTTGCTCCACGAAAGCGTGCCTTTAAATGATGCGGCACGCCATCAACTAAATGTCGTGGAGCATTGATGATGGATGACAAAAAGAGCGGATCCCATGGTGACTCCCATTCTGAGGGTTCAGCATGGACACTCGGCTCCAGGGGAAGCGTGATAACCGTATCATCGCGGTGCCGTCCCAGCAGCAGAAAGGGGTCGTAAGAGTATGCGACGTGATCAACATCGACCAAAGATATGCCGCCTTCCTGCAAACAGTAATTGATGGCATGAAATGGCAGTTCGTAAGTGGAAAAGGGAATGGGCCGCTTCCCATGCTTCACATGGGTGAAACGTTCTTCTTCAACCGCCGCGAGTACCCGTCCATCTTTGACAAGACAGGCGGCAGAGTCGTGATAGACGGCGTTGATTCCAAGTGTATACATCTATTCTCCTTCGGGATCAGCATTCTCAAAGAGAGCTATGTCTGGTGGATAAAAAAATTGCAACTTCGTTGCAGGCTGAGTCTCCCTGGTCTGTCTGACTTTTGTCTCAGAGGGAGATAGTTTCACTTACAGGCACGACGAAGCGAGATAGAAGGTTTCAGATGAAAGTTGTACAATGGGGGTAGACGTCGTCCGCTAGAAGGAGATCAGAGAAGATGACCGTGAACATAACGGAGAGCGCGCAGAGTGCCTTTATACAGCAACAGCCGATCAAGATGCTCATTGGGGGACAGTGGGTCGAATCGGCCAGTGGTAAGACATTTGACACCATCAACCCCTCAACCGGCAGTGTGCTGGCAAAAGTTGCAGAGGGCGATAGCGAGGATATTAACCGGGCGGTAGCCGCTGCTCGTAAAGCTTTCGAGAGTGGCCCCTGGCCCAAACTCACTCCTTCGCAGCGTGGCCGCCTGCTGTGGAAGCTCGCCGACCTGATCGAGCAGCATGCCGAGGAGCTGGCTCAACTGGAGACGCTGGACAATGGCAAGCCCATCAGGTATTCCAGGGGAGGCGATGTCCCGCTGACCGCCGATCACTTTCGTTATTTCGCCGGCTGGGCCACAAAATTGGAGGGTGACACCATTCCTGTCTCCATTCCAAATATGTTGACCTACACCTTGCGTGAGCCGGTGGGAGTGGTAGGCCAGATCATTCCCTGGAATTTCCCGCTGCAAATGGCTTCCTGGAAACTGGCTCCGGCCCTGGCGTGTGGCAATACGGTAATCCTCAAACCGGCGGAACAAACTCCGCTCACTGCCCTGCGCCTGGGCGAACTGATCTGTGAGGCGGGTTTTCCCGAAGGTGTGGTGAATATTATACCCGGTTTTGGTGAGACAGCGGGCGCGGCACTGGCTGCCCATCTCGATGTGGACAAGATCGCCTTTACCGGTTCGACCGAGGTGGGCAGGAAGATTTTGCATGCCAGTGAGGGCAATTTGAAGAAGGTCACGCTGGAATTGGGCGGGAAGTCCCCCAATATCATCTTCCCGGATGCCGATCTGAAGTATGCAGTGCGCGGCGCAATGAATGCCATCTTCTTTAACCAGGGCCAGGTCTGCACGGCTGGCAGCCGCCTCTTTGTCCATGCATCGGTGTACGACCAGGTCGTGAGCGGCCTCACCGGCGCAGCCAGCAAGATGAAACTGGGGCAGGGTATTGACCCGGCCACTGAACTGGGTCCCCTGGTCTCGCATGAGCAATTGGAGCGCGTGACGAGCTATATCGCGACCGGCAAGCGCGAAGGGGCCGCTACAACCACTGGTGGTGAGCGGCCTGGGGACGAGTTGGCACAGGGATACTTTATGCAGCCCACCGTCTTCGATCAAGTGCGCGACGACATGACCATCGCTCGCGAAGAGATTTTTGGACCGGTCGTCGTGGCATTGCCATTCGAAGAGATTGAAGAAGTCGCGGCGCGCGCCAATTCGTCAATCTATGGGTTAGCAGCCGGGGTCTGGACGAGCGATGTGAAAAAGGTACATAAAATGGCGGCATCCCTCAAGGCAGGTGTCATCTGGGTCAATACCTACAATCAGTTCGACGCGGCGGCACCTTTCGGAGGCTACAAGCAAAGCGGATATGGACGAGAAATGGGCCATGCTGTGCTGGATGCCTACACACAGACCAAGACGGTGTGGGTCAATTTGCGATAAAAACAGACCTGGCAAATTTACTTTTGGAGCCTGACTTGACGATTAACTCCCAAACATGTATACTGCAATGGTTATAATTGTTTGCATGGCATGGAGCAGGCTGTTCGTATATCCTGTTCCTGGTTAAGACGCTAAAGAGTTCTGAGCAATCCTCTGTAGAATATTCTCTTCCTGCACACAAGTTCGTATCTACTATCAGCTAGCAGCATTGCTTCCGTATCCAACGGCCTGCTCCTGGTACTCCCCGCCGGTGCTGTACCTTCGGGGAGCTGTGTTGTGCCCTCAAAGGGCGCATTGGCCGAAAGGATTTTTTAATGCCATCTTTTACTGACTTTCATTTGCTACCCGTGACGCAAGCGGTATTGGCAAACATGGAGTTTACAGAGCCTACACCTATTCAAGTCGAGGCAATTCCGGCGCTGCTCGCTGGGAAAGACTTTATTGGGCAATCGGCTACCGGTTCGGGTAAGACGCTCGCCTATGGCATCCCCCTGGTGGAAAGAGTAGCCAGGGATAAACGTGTAGTACAGGCGCTGGTGCTCGTGCCAACGCGCGAACTGGCTATCCAGGTAAATGCTGTGCTAGGCGAGCTGGCAAGCAGCCGGAGGCTTTCGACAGCGTTGCTGGTAGGAGGACGGCCCTATGGCAATCAAATCGCAGCGCTGCGGTATGGATCGCAGATTGTCGTAGGCACACCGGGACGAGTGAAGGACCATCTCGATCGCGGAACTTTAGCGCTGAGCCAGCTGCGGATGTGCGTGCTGGACGAGGCGGACCAGATGCTAGATAGTGGTTTCGCACCAATAATTGAAGAGATATTGTTAACCACGCCTGATACGCGCCAAACGGCGCTCTTTTCAGCGACAATGCCAGACTGGATTGCGACGCTCCAGGAGAAATTTCTCAAAAATCCGGTCAAAGTCGGCATTCCACCGGCCAGGGACGTGCAAAGCATCACTGAACAGATTGCTTACCAGGTACCGCAGGAACAGAAAATCGCGGCGCTCTGTACCCTCTTACATTCTACGGAGGGAGAAAGCAGCCTGGTCTTTGGCAGGACGAAACACGGTGTCGAGAAGTTAGGGAAACAGCTCGGCAAGCTCGGGTTTACGGTAGGAACATTACATGGCAACAAGAGCCAGCGTGCGCGTGAAGAGGTGCTTACCGCGTTCCGCCGGGGGCAGGTTCAGACATTGCTTGCCACAAATGTAGCCGCACGTGGGCTGGACATTACAGGGATAGATCAGGTCATCAATTACGAGCTGCCGGAATCGAGCGAGCTTTTTACCCACCGGGTTGGTCGCACGGGCAGAATGGGGCGACAGGGCAAGGCGATTACGCTGCTAGTACCATCAGATGTACCCAAATGGCGGCGTATGACGCGCAGTTTAGGGCAGGTAGTCGCATTGCAGCGGCTCGTTCTTGACGAGCAAGCCATAGTTACAATACCGCTCGCAAAGTCGACGGATGTGGTAACGCAGGAACACAGGCAGAACAGCGAGCAGCGGCCGGTACGCAACCGCCAACATTTCTTGCCGGATCAGGAACGCGGCAGACTTGCACGGCCAAAGTACGACAGCCATGCGGCACCCGACAAGAAAAAGCAACGGAAAGCACATGCTTTTGTAACTACAGAACCACAACGCCCGGCGGGCCGGAGAAAGTCCAGAGCGGCTCAGGAAGCATGGAAACAGCGGGGAACGGCTTCAAATCGTTTTGCTAGCCGCTAGCATTTTCTAATAACATTTCAGGCTACTGCGCATTCACTTGCAGCTTATCAGCGAGTAGATATCAAGCAATCGTGATGCCAGTGCCTGTAACCCGTATTTCTGAGCATCCGATGATGCTTGAGTTGCTAAACGCCGGGCTAAATCGCTATCGTTCAGGAGGGTGGATATGGCGGTCGCAAGATTTTCTGGACGCGCTGGCGGAACGAGCAAACCGTTTTCCTGGTGGGTAATAATTTCGGGGATGCCACCCACGTTGGTAGCAACGATAGCTTTCTGCATCGCCATGGCTTCCAAAATGACGCTGCCCAGTTCTTCGTAATTCGAGGGCATCACAAAGACACTGGCCAGGCTGAGCGCGCAGGGAAGATCATCATGATGTAAGTATCCTGTAAAAAAGACTGTATCTGTTAATCCCAGTTGTTTGGCCAGAGATTGTAGCGATTGACGTTCATCGCCATCACCACTAATGATCAAGGTGAAATCTTCGCCCTGTTTTTTCAGCATCGCTGCGGCATTGAGCAGATGTGGAATGCCTTTCTGTGCCTTTAAACGTCCGACAAAGAGGACATAGTGCGATGATGCTGGAATATTGTGCTTTGTAAGGAACTCTTTGAGAGGGTAATCTTGCTGAGGGCGGAAGAAGGATAAATCAATGCCGTCAGGCGTCGTAAAAAGTCTGGATGCGGGTATGTTGAAGTTACTTGCCAGTAACTTCGCGGTTCTGCCGGTGAGCGCGCATAACGCGTCGGCGTGTGAAATGCCGATCTTTTCGATGTGTCTGCCTAACAATTCTTTTGGGCCTGGTAAAGGGCTGCTCCTGTGATACGTGAGATTCCACGAATTGTGGAGAGTAATAATGACCGGGATATGGGCGTGCTTTGCGGCAACGAGACCGATGGGGATGGCCGCGATGTCCTCACCGTGATGAATATGGACAAGATCAAATCCATTTGAAGCGTAGCGCAGGGCAGCTATGAACGCTGGCGCTTCATATAATTGGCGATCTACGGGAATAGGGAGACCATAGCGGCGTATCGTAACGTTATCCCACTGCTCGAAAGCAGCATCCCAGGGAGGTCTTACGGTGATGATTTCCTGTTCGACCCCCAGCCTGGACAATGCTTCGGTCAGTAGATACACCTGCATTTGCATACCACCAACGGCATGGTACTTTTTCATGTATGTTGAGCGTCCAGGCTCGCGTAACCATGGATGAGGTGGATGAAAACGGCTAGAAATCCTTAAAACTTTCATATTGCCAGCAAAATTTCTCTTTTTTACCTTTGGGCACTGGCTTGTATTTTTAGATGAAAATATTTACGAAACCCTCACTCGTCCCTGACACAACGAAACCCGACCTCTTTGATGCTAGTTATGTATTCTTCTCGGAAGAAACAGGTAGCCTTGTCCGATAAGGTATTGAACGCGCCTCCACGCAATATTAGTATTACACCTGATAAACTTAAAAATACTGGGATTCCTAGTATTAACAATGAGATTAATACCAATAATGCAATTGAAAACCAATCTCCTGATGAAACTGCAGCAACCGTACCAAATACATACATAAGTAGGACACCTAATAAGGTTATCTTTCCATTCAATGAGAGTGATGTAAACGCTGAACTTCCTCCTT
>DATGGW010000345.1:0-9151 GCA_035308345.1 Ktedonobacteraceae bacterium
CCGTGCCATAGATGCGCTGCAACATGGGGCGATGCTCGTCGCCGCGCCAGTATGCCCCGGCAATCTTCATCAGCTTCACCGGCCCTACCTGGCCCGTATTCTCCACGTGCGGTCCGCGGCACAGATCGAGGAAGGTATCCTGCGTGTAGATGCCCACCTCTGCATCGGGCAAATTCTCGATCAACTCGACCTTGTACGACTGCCCATTGGCGCGGAAGTATTCCAACGCTTTCTCGCGCGGCCAGCGATCGCGCACAAAAGGATACTTACCTGCGATGATGCGCTGCATACGCTGCTCGATATCCGGTAAATCTTCGGGCGTCAGGGTGCGCGGCAGATCAAAATCATAGTAAAAGCCATCCTCAATGGCTGGCCCGATGGCTAATTTAGCATCCGGGAAAATCTCCAGCACCGCCTCCGCCATGATATGCGCCGCGGAGTGGCGCATGCGCTGAACCGGCGTATAATTGACCGATTCGTCCAGTTCTGCTTCGACCGACATAGTAACTTCCTCCTCAGACAGCAAAACAACAATAAAAAAACCTTTCCATCCCCGCAAGGGACGAAAAGGCAAGCAAACTCTTCGTGGTTCCACCCAGTTTCCGCGTCTCCAATGCAAACACACAACACGTATTCACACTGGTCAAACGCGCTTTAGCGACCTGTAACGCGGTCGAGACGCACACCTTCAGGACGCGATAAATCGAGTCCCTACCGGTGCAGGCTAGCGAGGGGTATCAACGCTCCTTGCTGGTTGGTGCGCTTTCAGCCGCCGGCGCATCCTCTCTGCAAACCTCCGGGGAGGGACATGTCTCGCTTGTGCAATTTTATCGATTACAACAATAATAACATAGATGCGTCCGGGAGTAAATAGTTTTTTCTGTTCTTCTGCGAAACTTACTGTGTGGAAGCTCTTGCCGTGTGTTTACCTCTGAAGTGCGAGTACGTATCGCCGAGACACGTTATGTCTAACTACAAGAGCTCCCCTGTGCGATTTATCAATTCACTCGAGGCGGCCCCTGCTTGATGCGCTTGCGCATACCCTCCGCACCACCCTCGGTCTCAGGCGTCTTCCACACGGCTTCCAACCACCATGTCATACCCGCTTCGGCCAGTGGATGAATGACGGCAGCAGCTTTTTCAGCATCATCGCCGGGCGTCTCATTCTCTATCACGATATCGTAGGGCGTGGTCAGCGTGCGCTGTTCATCGATGTATAACTTCATGGCGCGCAGGTCATCAGGGGTCATATCGGCAAAGGAGCCGTCATCCAGCATTTTTGCCGGGATGATGCCGTCATAGCGCAGCGTTCGCTGCATCGACTTCTTGCGCTGCCACGCGCCAACGACCCAGATGGGAATGCGTGGAGACTGCACGGGTGTGGGCAAGAATGTCATTTCCTGAATATGATAATGTTCGCCGTCGTAGCTGAACGGCTTCCCGCTCCACAAACCATTCAGGATATCCAGGCTCTCGTCGAGCATTTGCGCCCGTTTCTTGCGATCAAGTTCCTCTCCCACTTTGCTGAAGCCGCCATCGTCGATTACGCCCAATCCAATGGGCAAGATAAACCGCCCATTGGAGAGATGATCTAGCGTGACCGTCTCGCGCGCCAGCTTCCAGGGACGCCTGCGCGAGAGCGGCGTTATCAACGTCCCGAAGCGTATGCGCGTTGTTCGCGCAGCGATGGCAGCCAGTATCATCCAGGGATCGTGCGTCACCTGATTGCGCATATTGAGAACATCCCAGACGAACACACCGTCCCATCCTGCCTCCTCTGCATCAACAGCAAGGTCAGTAATCACGCGAGCATCATAGTCCACGTTTGGTAGCGTCACACCACAGCGCATATGCATCTCCTCTTTTGAATGGCAATTTAATTTAGCAGAATGATTATACATCAGCATTCCTGACACATGCTGTCATGTTTTGTAATCTGTCTATCTGATATCTGAAATATCCCTATCTCATAAATAAACCTGAATGCTCCAGGGCGACCGCAAGGGTCTCCCTCCGCTCATCCACGTCACCACCCGCCCTTACAATGAGCGTTTCCCACCGCCACCATCGTAGTCATTGTAAGGGCGGGAGTGGGGTGGTGGTGGGATGGTGACCCTTGCGGTCGCCCTCGTACCTCTAATCTGGGATTCATTCCAAAAGCCTATTTACAACCGCATCACAATATGCTATTATATGCCCTGCCTGGGGATGTAGCTCAGTTGGGAGAGCGCGACAATCGCACTGTCGAGGTCAGGGGTTCGAGCCCCCTCATCTCCACCATAGCATAAGTATTGTAGTGGCGTGCCCTTGCGGTCGCCCTGAAAATCGGCGCAAAATGTGCCGCGCCTTGCATGCCAAGTGCCTTGCAAATCGCAAAGAGTTATGCTATAGTATAGGTTACAATCAGCGCATGTAGCTATGCGACGAGCAGGAGTAGTAGGTCAAATTCACACAGAGAGTAGCCGCTTGGTGCAAGGCTACAGCAGCAGACCGAACTCGCCTGTGAGCTGCAAACGTGAAGCACGGTAGGGGCTAGATTTATCGGGCCCATCCATTTGCTTAGCGTTTGCCGGAACGCCCGTTATCGCGTCAATGAGTATAAGACATCACACTCATTCTCGGAAGTACAGTATGGGCCTGTAGCGCAGCTGGAAGAGCGCATCCATGGCATGGATGAGGTCAGGGGTTCGAGCCCCCTCAGGTCCACCATTCACTTTTTATCCGGGATTGACACGATGAAACAAGGGTGGTACCACGAAATGACCTTTCGTCCCGCGAGGATGAAAGGTTTTTTATTACGGGAGAGAATTGCTATGATTACACGCACAAAGTACAATCCGAAAGAAATTGAGAAGAAATGGCAAACGCAATGGGAGGCGCAAGGACTCTACCATGCTCCCGACGATTCGCCCAGGCCGCGCTTTTATAACCTGGTGATGCTGCCCTATCCGTCCGGTGACCTGCACATCGGCCACTGGTACAACTATACCGGCACGGACACCTATGGCCGCTTCATAAGCATGCAGGGCTATAACGTCATGCAGCCCATGGGCTTTGATGCTTTCGGACTGCCGGCAGAGAACGCCGCTATCCAGCGTGGCATCCAGGCGCGCACCTGGACGCTGTCCAACATCGATAATATGCGCAGGCAACTGCGCAGGATGGGCGCGCAGTGGGACTGGGATCGCGAGATCGTATCGTGCCTGCCCAATTACTATAAATGGACGCAGTGGCTGTTCTTGCAATTCTATAAACACGGACTGGCCTACCGCACCAAAGCCCCGGCTAACTGGTGTCCCAGTTGCAACACCACGCTGGCAAATGAACAGGTGCTGGCCGATGGCACATGCGAACGCTGTGGCACCGTGGTGATCCGCAAGGAGATCGACCAGTGGCTGTTCAGGATCACGAAGTACGCGGAAGAACTGCTGGATTTCTCGCAGATCCAGTGGCCCGAAAAGACTGTGACCATGCAGCGCAACTGGATCGGACGCAGCGAGGGAGCCGAGATTCGCTTCTCTACCGCCATCGATGGCCAGCGTGAAGAGATTCCCGTCTTCACGACGCGCCCGGACACCATCTACGGCGTGACGTTCTTCGTGCTGGCCCCCGAACATCCCTGGGTTGAGAAGATCACCACGCCTGAGCACAAGGCCGAGGTGGACGCCTACGTAGACCAGGCGCGGCACATGAGCGAGATCGACCGCATGAGCACGGAGAAGGAGAAAACGGGCGTCTTTACAGGCGGTTACGTGACCAATCCTGTGAGCGGCGAGCAGGTTCCCGTCTGGATCGCCGACTACGTGTTGATGAGCTATGGCGCGGGCGCGATTATGGGCGTCCCGGCACATGACCAGCGCGACTTCGAGTTCGCGCGCAAATTCGGCATCCCCGTACGCGAGGTCATCCGGCCAGAAGGAGAGGTCCCGAGCGATCCCGACACCTGGCCGGAAGCGAAACACGACCTGGGCGTGATGGTCAACTCCGGCCCCTTTGATGGCACACCGGCAGATGAAGCCATCGCGAAAGTTACCCGCTACCTGGAAGAGCAGGGCATTGGCAAGTTCACCGTCTCGTATCGCCTGCGCGACTGGCTGATCAGCCGCCAGCGCTACTGGGGCACGCCCATTCCCATCATCTACTGCCCGGAGCATGGTATGGTGCCCGTGCCGGAGGATCAACTGCCCGTCTGGCTGCCCGAAAACGTGCAGTTTAAGCCAACCGGCGAGTCGCCGCTGCGTTACGAACCGGACTTCGTAAACACTACCTGCCCGCTGTGCGGTGGACCTGCCACGCGCGAGACAGATACGTTGGACGGCTTCATGTGTAACTCGTGGTACTTCCTGCGCTACGCCGACCCGCACAACGACCAGCAGGCATGGAGCCAGGAAGCCATGGAACGCTGGCTGCCTGTCGATCAATATATCGGCGGCGCGGAACATGCCGTCATGCATTTACTGTATACACGCTTCTTCATCAAGGCGCTGCGCGACATGGGCTACCTGAAGTTCGACGAGCCGTTCACGCGCCTGTATCACCAGGGAACCGTGCTGGGACCCGATGGGCAGAAGATGTCCAAGTCACGCGGCAACGTTGTCGCACCCGATGACGTAGTCGAGAAGTATGGCGCGGATACCGTGCGCGCCTACCTGATGTTCATGGGCCCGTTCGACGCGGGCGGCAGCTTCATCGCGGAGAACCTGGAGGGCGTCTGGCGTTTCATGAACCGCTTCTGGAGCCTGGTGAACGATGCCTGGATAGAGAACCACCCGGCAGCTAATGAAAGCAGCGAAAGCAAGGCCATCGAGCGCCTGCGCCACAAAACCATCAAGCGTGTGACCGAGGAGTACGGCAGTTTTCGCTTCAACACCTCCCTGGCCGCGCTGATGGAGTGCAACAACGCACTGATCAAGCAGCAGCACGAGCCGGTGGCACGCAGCGCAGCTTTCCGCGATACGCTGGAATCGATGATGCAACTGCTGGCCCCACTGGCGCCGCATATCGCCGAGGAGCTGTGGCACATGACGGGGCATAATGGCAGCATCCACCAGAGCGCGTGGCCCACCTACGACGAGTCCATGACCCGCGATGAGACCTTCACGCTGGTCGTGCAGGTCAACGGCAAGGTGCGCGAACGCATCGAAGTCTCCGCTGATATCACGGAGGGCCAGGCCCGCCAGGTGGCACTGGAAAACCCGCGCGTCGCCTCGTTCATCGGCGAGTCAACCGTGCAGAAGGTGATTTACGTGCCAGGCAAGCTGGTCAATATCGTTGTGAGAATTTGATAACGGGAATGCGGCTGGAATAAGAGGACGACCGCACTAGAATCACTGTACCCGCGCCACTTTTTGTAACTTCCCGGCGTCATTACAGATACAGGCAGTCTTAAAACGATTGCACAGCCGGAGTTTTCAATTCGTAGAGAATTGACCCCAGATTCATGGAACAAAGTGAAACCGTTAAACGTATATCTTTCAAAGGATGGCGCATCGTGACGCGATAGTGATGCGCCTCACAGTCCAGGCGTTATTTTGTAGATAGCCATCGCTCGCATTTCCGTTTATACTTGGCTCATAAAGAAGTAGAAGGGGAGAAGTTGATGAGCAAGAGTGTTGATATTTGAAAACTTATAGGGTTGAACGTCTATTGAGATATACCATCTAAATATAGCGGGCAACCGGCAGTATTATGAAAAAACGGAATAAAGCAGCGGAGTATATCCTAATCACAAAGGAAGGTAAAAATTATGAATCCGCAAATTCAATCTGAAAAATCACTTGAAACTACTGAAATCGTTACAACTGACACAGAAGCCCTCGCGCAGAGCGGCTTCACCGATGAGGAAATCGACTCGCTCGTCTGGCTGCGCCGCTGGTATCAGACAGGCGGCAGCGACCGTGTAGAGGTTGTGCGGCATCTCGAATTTCTCAAATTGATGGTTTTGAACGGGAAGATCGAGCTGTAGCTCCGGTTTTCGTTATCACTACTATACAGCAGGGCGACCATAAATAAACTATGGTCGCCCTTGTTATTTCCTCTGAACCATCATAATCAGCTAATACGTACTTATAGAGTATGTACAATAGAAAAAAGGCTATTTTTTGATTGTTCCTGATATCACAGCTATGAGTAGAAGCTGCGAGAGGTGAAATATGGCAACGACTACAGAACAACACGCAAAAACAGAAGTCGTACAGGATGCTAAAAAGAGCGCCAAATCTCTCAAGGATTTTTTCAACAAATTCAACAACGATTGGGTAATGAGCTTCGCATCAGCGCTTGCCTTTAACCTCATCACTGCAATATTGCCTATTCTGATTGCCATTATAGCCATCGTCGGGTTGACTTTCGGACATCTGGACCCCACTGCAAAAGCACAACTGCTCCAGCACCTGCAAAGTATCTTCCCTGGATCGGGCAGTTTTCTGACCCTGGCTTTCGATTCTCTAAACCGAAACGCCGGTTTGCTCAGCATAATCGCCATTCTTCTTGCCATTTTCGGTGGTTCACGCCTCTTCGTTAGCATCGAAGGGTATTTTGATATTATCTATCATACTCGCCCGCGAAACGTCATAAAGCAAAACATTATGGCCATCGTCATGCTGCTGATATTCATCGTTTTGACAGTGCCCATGACATTAGCTTCCTCTATCCCTGCTGTGATACAGGTAGTACTCAAGGGCATGGGCTTAAGTCAACTAGCCGGCAGTAGCTTCATCTTTGGCCTGATCGGTATACTGGTTTCGTTGTTTATCTCGTGGGTCTTGTTTGAGGCCATCTACATAGTCGTGCCCAATCAGCACATCAGCTTCCGCAATAGCTGGCTGGGAGCAGTGGTAGCAGCGGTACTCCTACAGATTTACCTCTCGCTTTTCCCGCTCTACGTCACACACTTTCTTGGCAGCTATTCAAATAAGACCGCAGGTACGACAGGCTTTGCTGTGATACTCCTATTTTTCTTCTACTACTTCGCGGTCATTCTGCTTATAGGGGCTGAGATCAACGCCTACTTTGCAGAGGATGTACATGTTACACCTAATAACCTGGCGGTAATGATCCACGAGCTGACAAGCCATTTGCCGACAACCGAAAAGGACGTGCAAGAGCAAGCCACGCCTACTCACAAACAAATAGAGCCAAAAGATATTCGTCCCAAAAGCGAGGCACAACGCCAGCAAGCGCAGGCGTCCATAATACCAGAACAGGCGCAATCAGAGCATACAGATCACGCTAATCACACAGATCATCAATCGAAGAAGCGCAAGTCGTCCTCTACTAGTACGAACACCCCCCGAGTACTTGTCTTCGTAGAGGTTATAGCAGGCACAGCTCTCGCGTTCTTTCTTCAGCTTTTCCAGATACGCCGCAAGAAGTCATAAGCTTTCCCGGCATCCACTTTACACGTCCAGATTGCCTGTCTCATTTGGCTGTTGCGCCCATATCTTGACCATGCGCGCAAAATCCTCTACCGCCTGCGGCCCCGCCACTTTTAAACTCTCCATAAATTTCGGACGATCATTGACGCGAAAGCCCGCGAATTCAGCGTAGAAGCCTGTCATACGCTCTCCAGCACGTCGCCTCTCGCGCATATTCGTCATGTAGTTGAGCATCAATTCGATAGTGGGTGGGTCGGTCCAGTCGGAACGAAAAAGCACTCTGCCGCCGCGCCCGATCATGTAGGTCATATTAGGAAGATCGCCATACAGCAAATGCCCGGAACCGGAGAGATCATCGACCAGGATGGGCCGTTCGATGTGACGCTGTTCGCGAAATGCCCTGGCATGCGCGAGTTTCTGCTCTATACTTGTATGCGCGGGATAGTTCTCGCCCGGATGCGCCTCGCGTGTATAGACAAAGAGGAAAATAAAACCTTTATCGGCAAAAGCTTTTGCCATCGGTTCAAGCGCTGGCGACGCCAACGAGCAGTACGGTCATGTGAATGAACCAAACTCGACCAGCACGTCTCGTTCGCGCCAGTAATCGCTCAGGCGCACCGGCTGGCCTTTCTCCAGCAAGATGGCGCTGAAGTCTGGCGCGGCTGAGCCGATGTGCAGCCTGGTGGGAAAGCTGTCGAAGTCGCCCTGGCCTTCGAAGGTGCTGTAGTTATAAGTTGTGGGGTCTGTCATGGGGTCTCCAGGATGGTCAGACATAGACGCATCTGCCTGCTTATTTGCTAATTGCATTAGATAGTGTCATTGTAGAGTATGAGTTATTTGAGGTCAATAGATCATCTATCCGGGCGTTAAAACGGCCACCATCAACATCGTGAAGATACGCTTTCCTGTAGAGGCTGCCCGCATCCACGAGTAACTACTCTCATAGCCGCCTATGAGACGATTTGGACAAAAAATAACCACAGGCGACATCCCTACGTACATAATGATAAGAAATCATATATAGTAGGGGCGACCCTTGCGGTCGCCCTGGCAAAAACACGGGGCGACCTTGACAAAATCATGGGCACCTTGTCAAAATCATGGGACACCCTGGCAAGCCCGACAAATAAAACATTCAGGAAACAAGGACACGTATGCGTATTATACTTTATCTCGGTAAAGGCGGCGTTGGTAAAACCACCATCTCTGCCGCCACGGCTGTGCGTTCAGCCGCGCTTGGGAAACGAACACTGGTTGTCAGCACCGACCTGGCGCACAGCCTGGCCGACTGTTTCAATCAATCGCTCACCTCGGATCCACAGCAACTGGCCACAAATCTGTGGGCGCAGGAAGTGAATGTACTTGACGAGATGCGCCAGGGTTGGGGCAAATTGCAGGAGAAGATGAGCCAACTGCTGCGCAAACGCGGATTGGACTCGGTGATGGCGGAAGAGCTCGCGCTTATCCCTGGCATGGACGAGATCGTCAGCCTGCTCAACATCTACCGCAACGCCCGTGACGGGGGCTTTGAGGTAGTGGTGATCGATTCCGCGCCCACCGGCGAGACCGTGCGCCTGCTCAGCATGCCCGATACCTTCCAGTGGTACGCCAGCCGCATCTCCGGCATCAACTTCAAAAGCGCCACGCTCAGTCTCGCCCGTCCCTTTATCAAGGCCTTCCTGCCATCCGGCGAGGTGTTGGAAGCCGTGCAGGTGTTAAGCGAGCGCGTCAAAGGATTGCGCGAAGTCCTCTCCAACCCCGGCATCAGCTCGTAT
>DATGGW010000346.1:0-6137 GCA_035308345.1 Ktedonobacteraceae bacterium
CCGGCGCGTCTTTGCTTTCGCCGCCATGCCTGGTGATGCGCGGGCGCACGCGACAGATAAGCGGTGTATTGACAGCCGCGCCTGCGATAATCACCTGGCCTTTGGAGAGCGCGGGCAGGTTGTCCAGCAGATCACGTCCCACGCCTTCGATGGCGGCTGCCACGCTCTTCTGGTCGATCTCGTTCACGATGCGCATAATACACTGCGTCTGGCACTGGCTCAAGACATCAGCATCGAGTTTGCCGGGACGCTGACTGATTAAACCCACACCGATGCCAAATTTGCGCCCCTCGGCCAGCACCTGCTTGAGGATGGAGGTAGAGACGACTTCGGCTCCGCCCGGCGCGAAGTGATGCGCCTCCTCGATCAGCACGAAGACGGGATAGGGCAGGTAGGACTCGCCTGCATGCACCTTACCGCGCTCGGTGTCCATGCGCGCTTTGTTCAGGCGGCGCAGCAGTGTGGCCACGACAACCTGCTGGTCTCGCTCGTCGATCTCGTTGAGCGGCAGGACGGTGCATTGTCCTGGCTTGAAGATTTCAGGCAGGTCGAGATGCTGGATGTCATCGAAGGTGAAGTTATCGACGAAACGCTGCTCGATACGCCACGTCAGGGCATGCACGGTGCTGGAATCGTCAGCACCCTCGCTGTCCTCGTCGCCTTTCTGCTTCGCAACCGCCTTAATGGCGGCCAGTAAATCCTGCGCGCTCCAGGGCGCGCTGTGTTTGTCATTTCTCACCTTGCGTAGTGCGCGGCTGAGCAGGTGCTGCTGCTTCTCGGTCATCTCCGTCAGCAGGTGGCGCATGTCGCCCATGTCGAGCGATGAGATGCGCACTTTGACCTGTTCGGGTTTGTAGACGCGCACCGTCGCCTGGTACGCTGGCTTTTTATTGACGAGAACACCCGCAAGGGGTGCCCCTACTGGCTGCTCGCTGAATTGTGGGAAGTTGGGCAGCTCTTCCAGCGTGTTATATTCGCCGTGTGGATCGATAATCAAGACGCTGGCTTTATTATGGGGCTGCATCAACTCTTCGATGAGCACGCTGGCAAGATAGCTTTTACCCGCGCCGGTGCTGGCAATGATGGCGAGATGCGTGCTGACCACATCCTTGACAGAAAGCACCACCGGCACAGCATCGGGCCTGCGCGTCAGCAGCGAACCGACGGTGGCCGAGCCCTGTTCTTGCGTATGCTTGCGGCTGAGGATGTTCGCCAGCATCTCGTCATCCGCCAGGAATATCTGCTTGCCCGACTGCGGGGGAATCCAGGGATTGATGAACGAGGCGGAAATAACGTCGTAGTAGCCCATTATAGCTACATGCAGCTCAAAGAGTTCGTTGGCGTGGGAATCGTAGCCGACCATGGCTGCAACCTGCGAGGGCGCGATCTCCGGCTCACCCAGGAAGGTGTCCGGGTAAAGTTGCAGCGGCACGCGCTTGAGAATGCGGCCAAGCACGCGGCGCGGCTCCGGCGAAGCGCCATCGGGATCGGTCAGTTCATAGTACACGTATTCGCCGTTTTTCAATTCCTGGGCATCATCACGCGAGACAAAGGTATATTCGTGCGTGTTTTCGCCTGGTCCTTTAGTGATACCCACAGGCTTTGAAGGCGTGTGCGCCGAGGTCGTTGTTGGATTGAGCATGATCGTAGTGACCCTCCTTAGCCTATGTTATCCTGTAGTTTCCACTTTGAGCCGCCAGGCAAAGTTGCGTTTGACAATCGAGAGCAGCGAGAGGTTTTCAGGAAAGAGCTGCTCCAACTGGTCGATGATTTGCAGCGTGACTATCGGCAACAGGCTGCTAGTTTGCGCGATGATGTGCGGGATATAGCCCATGTGCAGGTAGGGCTGTGCCTCTCCCTGGTCGTTGAAATAGTGAAACGCTCGCACCTCTTCATCGCTCATGGTCTCAATATCGCTGCCAAGTTCCAGCGAGAGCAGCGGCACGCCATGCATTACGGAGAGTATTTCCGGCTGGCTGGCCGCCATCGCGCGCTGTTCAAGCATGCCCAGCACCATAACGTAGATCAGCACGGCCTTCTCTGAGATGTAATCGGGCGAGAAGAGTTCGACCTGCGTTTCATTCGAGAGGCGCGGCCCCAGCGAGCCAAATTCTGGATTCACGAGGATGGTGTCATAAATGACTCCCACGGCATAGGTCTGGGGTTCAGCGCTTTTGCTCAGGGCGGATATGACGCGCGCATCGTGATCGTCGTTCTGTTCAGAGCGAACCGCGATGCGCACAAAACGCCCGAAGGCATAATCTGCCGGCGCGGGCACTTGCTCGACCTCACGCGGGCCATAGACCTGGCACACATAGTTGATGTGCGAATAGGATTTGACGATCTTGCCGATATCCATCGCTTGCCCCTCCACAAATAAGAACAGGTTTTCGCTTGCGGTTTGCAGGCATTATAACATAGAACCTGGCGTGTGGCATATATGGACGCGAGGGCGAACGCAAAGCGAGATGATGGACATGAGGGCGATCCCTTGCCGTCGCCATGCCATCTATATGCTATAGTAAGAACAAATGTGTACCTTATTTTCTCTGTGAGGAGCACCCATCACGATGTCCGACACCAACCACAATCCCATCATGCCCGTCCTCGACGACATGCTGCAATCCCTCTTGCTGATCGAAGAGGGCGAGCATGAATTTAGCGGCGAAGAAGAGGAGCATGCGCGAGAGCTGCGACACCTCTTCTTTCCGGTGACGCGCAATTGTATCTATTTGGATCACGCGGCCGATGGGCCACTACCGCGACCCACGGCGCGTACTATGCATAGCTATATCGACGATACCAGCCGGTATGGCAACGTCAACCATAATCGCTGGACTATGTACGAGCAGGGCGCGCATCGCCGGCTGGCTAATATGCTCAACGTGCGGGCAGATCAGATTGCTATGACCGCCAGCACCGGCGATGGCTTGATGCACATCGCCGGGGGGTTGAACTGGCAGCCGGGCGACGAGATTGTGACTGCCGAATGCGAATTTCCCAGCAACGTCTATCCCTGGCTGAATCTAAGTGAGCAGGGCGTGCAAATTCGCTTTGTGAAGATGCGTGAAAATCGCATTCGCGTTGAAGATGTGCTGGCGCAGGTCACGGAGCGCACGCGATTGGTCAGCCTGAGCCTGGTTGAGTTCTCCACCGGTTTTCGCAATGATATCACAGCCATTGCGCGCCATTGTCACGAGCGCGGCATCCTCTGCGGCATCGACGCGATACAGGGGTTGGGCGCGCTGGATATCGATGCGCAGAAACTTGGCGTGGATTTCCTGGCGGCTGCTTCGCATAAATGGCTGCTGGGGCCACTGACGACGGGCATTCTCTATGTCACTGATGGCTTGCTCGCACAATTACGCCTGGAGCGGCGCGGCTGGTTCAGCGTGGAAAAGCCTTTCGAACACTTTAAGTATGACCAGCCGTTGAAGCAGGGCGCAGCACGTTTTGAGCATAGTTCGTCCAATCGCATATCAATTGTGGCGCTGGATGCCTCGCTGGGCATCTTTGAAAGCATCGATGGCGGCATGCAGGCGGTCGCGGCGCGCATCCAGGGCCTGACTGGACATGCCATCGCCGGTTTAGAGAGGCTGGGCTACACGGTTGTCACCCCACAGGGCGCGGGCGAACGTTCGGGCATCGTCTGTTTCCAACCGCATCCAGAGCGGCAGGATTTGACACCGCAGGCCATCGTCGACGAACTGGCCGCGCGTCAAATCTATGCGGCGGCGCGCAGTGGCGTTGTGCGTATCTCGCCGCACTTCTACAATACCCTTGAAGAGATCGATGCGCTGTTGAACGCGCTTGGAGAGTTGAAACGCCCTCTATAGCGATAGTCTCGATAAGGAGGAGAACAACGTATGCCCACTTCTGCTCGTCGTGTAGCGACGTTTGGCACGACCGTTTTCACCGAGATCAATACGCTTGCGCAGCAATACAACGCGTTGAATCTTGGACAGGGAAAACCTGACTTTGATACACCGCCGGATATCGTTATGCAACTGGCACGGGCCGCGCAAGCCGGGCGCTATAACCAGTATGCGCCTGGGCCTGGAACGATGTCGCTACGGCAGGCAGTGGTCGATCATGCCGCGCGCTTCTATAGCTTAGAAATCGACCCTGCAAAGGGGGTAGTGGTTACGTCTGGGGCGACCGAGGGCATCTTCTCCGCTCTCTTGGGACTGGTTGATGCTGGTGACGAAGTGATCGTTATCGAGCCATTTTACGATTCATACGTGCCGAATATCGTGATGGCGAGTGCTGTACCCGTCTGCGTACCACTGCATCCCCCGACCTGGACTTTCGATGAAGAAGAACTCAGATCAGCCTTTACCAGCAAAACACGCGCGTTGATCTTGAACACGCCACAAAACCCCAGTGGCCGCGTCTTCACCCGGCAGGAATTGACTATGATCGCGGAACTGTGCATCGAACACGATGTGACGGTCATTGCCGATGAGGTATACGAGCACCTGCTCTTTGCGCCCGCGCAGCATATTCCCATAGCCACGCTTCCGGGTATGTTTGAACGCACAGTCACCGTGAGCAGCGCCGGGAAGCTCTTCAGCGCCACAGGCTGGAAGATCGGCTGGGTCTATGGACATCCAGACCTGGTGGATGGTGTGGCGCGCGCGCATCAATTTGTGACGTTCGCGGTGCATCATCCAACGCAGGAAGCGATTGCTTACGCGCTCAATCTGCCTGAGACGTACTACCAGAGTTTCCAGGCGATGTACGAGGTGAAACGCCGGTTAATGCTTTCCGCGCTTACGGCCGGCGGACTGAAATACTTTGCCCCGGAGGGAACCTATTTCGTGATGGCGGATTATTCAGACGTGTTTGATGGGACGCCGCTCGAATTTACGCGCTACCTGGTAAAGGAAATCGGAGTAGCTTGCATTCCGCCGGAGACATTTTACAGCCAGGAACATGCATTCATCGGACAAGGATACGCGCGCTTCGCCTTCTGCAAAAGCGATGAACTGCTGGAGCGGGTGAGAGAACGATTTGAAAAGTTACGGAAATGAAGGAGCATGCCCCTATGTCGCAGGCAGACTTACCCATCGAACGACCCAGACCGAAACGCCCGCTCAGCATCGGCGCGGGCGTGATTGTCGCGCATGATAATCGCGTCTTGCTGGTGCGCAACATCTATGGCGTGACCAGAGGTCGCTATCTGCTGCCTGCAGGACGCGTTAACCCGGACGAATTGCCCGACCGGGCGGCTGCGCGCGAAACCTTCGAGGAAACCGGGCTGCGCGTGGAGATCGAGGGTTTGATGGGGGTGCGCCTGTGGGTGATGGATGACGGTGAGCATAACTACTTCTTCATGTTTCGCGCGAAGTTGCTCTCATCTATCAGCGACCTGCGCCCCAATCTGAACGAAATCGATGATGCGCGCTTCTTCAGCCGCGAAGAAATGCAAGCTTTGAGCATCGACGAGACCTGGGCGGGCGCGATTGCCGTCGCCATCAAAGCTTTGGAGCCCGAAGCGAGCGTCTGGCCCAACTACTCCGAGCTATCCTCCGATTCCGGCGTCGATACGCCTGATCGCTGGCGCATCTGGATGTAACTAAAATGTGGTATAGTAATGTTATTCAACCATTGAATACTTCTCATACACACAGGCAGGTGAAAAGGAATGAGCGCCTCGACCATTTATAACGAGATTCAGGCAGCTATGAAGCACGGCGAACGGGTGGCAGTAGCCACCGTCGTCAAGACCATTGGAGCGGCGCCCTGCGGCGTCGGAACCAAGATGCTGGTGCATGCCGGTGGCAGTACGAGCGGCGGGTTCTCCGGCGCGAAAGTTGATGCGCAGGTTGTGCAGGAAGCAAAACAGGCGTTGCGCGATGGTAATCCCCATCTAATACATGTTCACCTGGACGCTGACCAGGCGGTAGGAAGCTGCGGCGCAACGCTGGAACTCTTTATCGAAGTGCTCTATCCTGAGCCGCGCCTGATTATCGCCGGAGCGGGTTACGTGGCACAGGCCTTAGCGCGCCTGGCAGCCAGCCTGGATTTTCGCATCGTGGTCATCGATGACCGGCGCGACCTGGCGGACCCGCAGGTCTTTGGCGAGAAGGTGCAGTTGGCCTTTGGCGATATCCCGCAGACCATGCGCGAGCTTG
>DATGGW010000347.1:0-3180 GCA_035308345.1 Ktedonobacteraceae bacterium
GCCGCTGCCAGGATGCATAGCGATGATGGGGCGCGCCGCGTTTTCAGGCGCGGACTCGCCAAACACCAGTTCGCGCGCCTGCCTGCGCTCCGCTGCGCTGATAGGAATGGTAAGGCGTTTATCACTTGTAGTCGCGCCTACGGCTTGCGCCAGCGCGAGATTATAGTCGGCCTCGTGCGTGGCCCCGAAGCCACTATCTTTCACACGTACATTGAGGAACCAGCCATGCCCGTTATCCAGGCCAACGCGCCAGCGCGCCCCCGTCGCTCTCATCAAAAGCTGGTGCTTCACGCGGCCAAAAAAAAGCGTCAGGTGGTGCATTAACAAAACGGCGTCGTAATCGCCGCCGCGCAGGTCGCGCCAGAGCGGGCGCAGGCGCTTCAAATTGACCGGGTTCTTGAGCAACTGCTGCGGGTAGTCAAACAGGTATTTGTCCAGCACAATCACGCGGTCGATCACGTCCCACCCATCCAGCAGACCGGCGGAGGCGGGTGTTACCAGCAGATCGATGCGCGCCTGGGGATAGCTTTCACGCAGGGCGCGTAATGCCGGTGTAGCGAGCAGCAGATCACCGATGGTCGCCAGTTTGACCACCAGGATACGCGCGTTGGGCGGCAATGTTACAGGCTTTGTCTGTTTTTTATGTAGAGTGAGCATGACAGTTTATTACTCTTTTCGCGGCAAAGTATAAATACTCATTCTTGCGCCTCTTGTCTGGCAAGTTGAGAATGCTTCTACCACAACTTCTCTTTAACAACCTGAAAGACCTGCGCTGGCGTAATGTTTTTCATACACTGGGTTGTATAAAACCGGCAATCTGCCGTGTCTTTTGCATTGTAGCACGGGCTGCACCAGATACCGCTCTTCAAGATGGTAGCGGATGGGCTGACCGGGCCGGAATGGGTAGGATCGGTCGGGCCATGTATAGCGATCAAAGGCGTTCCGACCGCCGCCGCGATATGCATGGGGCCGCTATCTCCACTGATGAGCAGGTCAGCGCGTTGCAGCAGCGCTGCCAGTTGCTCCAGGCTGGTTTTTCCGGCCAGGTTGACAGGCTGCTCCTGCATGCGGCTGGTTATACGCTCTATCAACGGGAGGTCATTGGGCGCGCCCGTCAGCACGACCTGTACCCCCTGCTCGCGTATAAGACGATCAAGCAGCGTGGCCCAGTAAGGAATGGGCCAGCGTTTTGACTGCCCGTTGTTCGAGCTGACGTGGCAGGCAATCAGGGGTTTATCTTCCTGTATGCGCGCTTCATGCAGTAACGCTTCAAGCTCCAGCCGTGTAGCTGGAGCAACAAACAGGCGCGGGATGCGATCACCCGGAGTAACGCTTACGCCCGCCGCGCGCGCGAGCTTGAGGCAGTAATCAACTTCGTGCAGGCGCTCGCCCGGCTGCCAGTGACGACCGGCCAAGCTGTCGGTCATGAAGCCAGGATAGCCTTCGCGCCCAAAACCAACACGCCGCTGCGCGCCGCTCAGGACAGCCATGATGGCCGCCCAGTTGCCGAACACGCTCACAGCTATATCATAGCGGCGCGAACGCAGTCGGCGCATCAAAGCCAGAGCAGCAAGCCAGTTGCGCGCCTGAAACAGAGCCTTTGGTCGCCGCCAGGCATTCGGATCGTAGCTGATAATCTCGCACAGGTCGGGATCATCCCGCACGATTTGCGCGCTGGAAGGCAGCGCAAGCAGATCGATCTGCGCGCCCGCGTAGCTTCGTTTGAGGGCGCGCACAACGGTCATGGAGAGCACAAGATCACCGATCAGGTCAAGACGAATTACCAGGATGCGGCGCGGCTGCGTATTGCGCGGTGACAGGGGCAGATATTTTTTGCCACCCCTACTCAGCCAGAGCAAACCACCAACGACACACATGCACAGGTAAATGCACTTGCTCAGCAGCATCTTGCTTGCGCGAATGCCTTTTTTACGCAGCGCGCCGCGCGAATCCGGGCGCAGTGGATACCCATAGTCATCTAACATTTGCTGCTCTATCCACAGCTAAGCCAGGGCGACCCTTTCAATGATAGGTTTTTTGAAACAGGCCGGTCTCGCCTGTCATGCTGAGCGCAGCGAAGCATCTGCGTCCTGCTCGGCGAGAGATGCTTCGCTGCGCTCAGCATGACCCTTACCGCCTCGCTGATCCTTTTCCTAAAAAACCTATCAGTGAAGGGCGGGGCTTGCGGTCGCCCTGGAAACTTCTCCTATACAATAAATGGCAAAAGCTCCTCAACCGCCGCCAGCACTTCTTGTTCCGTCACCAGGCGCACGCAGGGGTGCATGAGCACTTCGTCCGGCGTGAAATCCAGGCGTCCGCAAGGAATGGCCGGACAGGTTGGGCAGCGATGCGTTGAGGCCACCACCATATGTCGTTCCGGACTGCCCCAGGGGCCAAAGATACGCGGATCGGTTGGCCCAAAAATGCCAACGGTGGGCGTTCCCTGCGCTACCGCGATGTGCAGCGGCCCATTATCGACGCCCAGTACCAGTGATGCGCGTGCGAGCAGCGCGGCCAGTTGTCCCACCGTCAAATCAGCCATAATGAGCGCCGGGGCAGTCATTCCGTTTGCAATCTTCTCTAGCATTGGCCGTTCATTGCTGCTACCAGTGAGGATGATACGGGCTGGCATGGAGTTTGTCAAGCGCGCAGAGACAAGCTTTATCACCTCTCCGCCGCACTTTGACCATGCCTCGCTGCGCCAGAGCTTCACCGCGCCGCCAGTTCCCGCGTGTATCACGACTATGGGCGTCCGTTCATCGATATTCGCGCTTTTCAGGCGTTCAGCCACCTGCTGTCTTTCCTCCACGCTTGCTCGGAAGTCAAGTGGATACTTCTCAGGTGTGTAGGGCTCAGACAGTGGCGCGAGACCCAACGTTTGCAGGCCCGCGCTGGCAAGGCGCAAATTCGAGATAGTGGCGAGTTCGGGCGCTTGAAATGGGAGCGCATGCGAAAGAAACGGGGCGCCTGGGGGCAGCGCATAGCCAACACGACGCGGAATTCCCGCCAAGTAGATGAGCGCAGCGCCCCACCAGAAATCTGGGCGCAGGTTGATGGCGAGATCATAGCTGCCGCGCCGCAGTTGCTTTGCCGCGCTCGCCAGTAAGATATAGGGGGCCAGGGGATTCTGCGAGGCGCGTCTAAAACCGGGAAAAGGGAGTGCGAGCAGGCGATCAATGG
>DATGGW010000348.1:0-4774 GCA_035308345.1 Ktedonobacteraceae bacterium
GCGGCGGCAACTTCGCCGTCGAGGAAATGCGCATTGGCACACATAAAACCGATCCAAGCTACGCGCGCATGAAGGTCGAGGCTTCCAATGACGAAGTGCTTGAATTGATCCTCTCCGAACTTATGCAATTCGGAGCTATTCTGGTTCAGGGCAACGATGCGCAAACGGCGAAGGTCGAGCAGCGCGGCGTGTTGCCCGCGAAGTTCTACTCGACCACCAATCTCCCCACACAGGTGCGCCTGGAGGGTCAATGGATCGATGTTGAGCAGATCGAGATGGATGTCGCCATTGTGATTGATCGCCTTCATAACCGCGCCTCCGGCAAACCAATGCACGAAGTCGAGGTTGGTGATGAGGTAGTCACCGGTCACGATGGTATTCGTGTCATTCCATTCGAGCGCGCCAGGGACCGCGAGGCGTTCGCCTTCATGCAGAGCACCGCCTCTTCTGAAAAGGTCAAAGTGCTTGCCATCCATGAAATCGCGCGCCAGATGCGGGAGACGCGCATCCGCAAGGGCAAGATTCTCTTCGTGCTCGGCCCGGCAGTCATACACACGGGCGCGGGCCGCTATGTCGCCGACCTGATCCGGCGCGACTACATACAGGTCATCTTTGGCGGCAATGCCATCATTACGCATGATATCGAATCCGCGCTTTACGGCACCTCGCTGGGCGTCAACCTGCAAAGCGGCGAACAGGTGGAGGGCGGACACCGCAACCATTTACGTGCCATCAACACTATACGCGCGCTCGGCTCGATAGAAAAAGCTATAGAGTCGGGTCTGCTGAAAGAGGGTATCACCTATGAAGCCATCAAGCACAGTGTAATAATGGTGCTGGCCGGCTCCATTCGCGATGACGGCCCCATGCCCGGTGTCATCAATGACATGCAAGAAGCGCAGAAGCAGATGCGCAAGGCATTAGATGGCGTCGAAATGGCAGTCATCGTGGCATCGATGTTACACGCAATTGCTACCGGAAACCTGCTGCCCGCGACAGTGCGCACCGTCGTCGTCGATATCAATCCCTCGGTGGTAACGAAGCTGGCTGACAGGGGCAGTTTTCAGGCAGCCGGACTGATTACCGACGCCGAGCTGTTCTTGAGGGAGCTAGCGGAAGAGTTATCTTGAGATAGCGGGGTATATCCCTACGATTGCACACGCTGGCGCTGATAATGCCTGCGCGCTTTTGCCTGGTTGCCGCAGGTCTGCATATCGCACCAGCGGCGACTATGATTCTTGCTGATGTCCAGGAATAGCCAGCGGCAATCTTCGGCGGAGCAGGCACGCACATCGCGCAACTTCTCCGAGGTCAGAAGGTCCGCTGCCGAACGCACTACATGCCAGAGTATCAGATTGAGCACGCTTTCACTCGTATCCCAACTCCAGGAGTACCCATTCTCTTTTGCTTCCACGCGAGCATGTGACATGGCCTGTGCAAGCATCGCATTCAACAATGCCATATCATCCTGGCGCGGCTCTGAATCTTCCACGATGGCGTAAAACACGCGGTAGATTGCCTCGCGCAACCTCACTGCATCTTCAGTCGTCGTGGATGCTTCGCGAGGGCGCTGCTCTGCCACATGTAATAGTTGTTGCACCTCTTCTTCTGTCACGAGGCGCATGTATAACCCCCATGCCAACAGATCCCTATAGCTATGCAACAATTCGCGCCGGTCAGGATTATAGCGATTGGCAAGTGTATGGGTAAAATCCAGGCAGAGCCAGTTGCCAGGTACGTTATCAAAGTCCGGTATATCTATGTCCATCTCAGCCATACAAACAATCTCTCCTGATATATTCTCTCTACTAACCATCAAAATATACTTGACGGGTTAGCATTTATGTGTTACAATGTAACCATCAAAGAGATTTTAGCAGGTTAGTTAGATAATGTCAAGTGGTGAAGAGTACTCGTTATTCTTCGATCAGGAAGGAGAAAGATATATGTTGCCGATCAACGATTATGCAATGTTCCAAAGACGGCAAGAGGAATTGTTGAAGCAGGCGGAGATTGAACTGCTGGTGCGGACTGCAGAGGACGCCAGGCCAGGGGCGGCGAAATTTCCACGTAAATGCGCCTCCTGGCTTGGAATACACCTGGTAAGGTGGGGACAGAAGTTGGAGCAATTTGGAACTTCCGAGAAACGCCAACATCCGGCATCAGCCTCTGCGAGAGCATAGTCCATTTAATGCTAAACCATACAGGAATACCCGGTTATTCTGAAAGATAACCAGAGATATCCGAAAGGGGTCATACAATGGAAATCTTGATCATATTAATGCTGCTGATCGCGTTTAGCCTGGCGGCATTGCGCTGGGGTTATAATAGCACGGAACCAATCGACTCTCCCGAATGGAAGAAGCGAGTGGCGCCTCCATTCGTAGGAAAAGCAGATAGAGGAGCAGAGCAATATTAACAGGGGGATGTAATGGACAAAAACGGCTGGCTTAAAAGGGAATATCTTTTTGAAAAATCTTGTTGAAGCCAGTGAGGGCCAGATTATGCATTGAATAGTGTATAATTTAACTGGCTAGATTGCCGTATGCTGTTCCCACTCATTAAAAGGTGATTTGGACGTGGTTTATGGAATTGCATGATCGTCATCACCGTCTTACTGCCAGCGAACAAATCAGGCTTAGTGTTCTCTGGTTCTCCCTCAATTTTCAGACCGCCGCCCTCATTCCGATTGTCATTCCCACACAGATTTTGCTCTTCGTCACTCCCGGTCAAGTTGGCAACGCGCAGCAGGCGGCGCTGCTGGGATGGATAACGACCCTGGGAGCCGTCATGACACTGTTCATCCCACCGCTTATTGGCATGCTTTCAGATCATACCTATAGTTCGTGGGGACGCCGGCGGCCATATATTCTGATGGGTGGGTTGTGCATGTTCTTTGGTGGACTGATCCTGGGCTTTGCCAGCAACATCTGGTTCTTTCTGGTAGGTCTGGTAATTTTCCAACTGTCAGTCAATGCCGGTACGGCTGGCTATCAAAGCCTGATTCCCGACCAGGTGCCGGAGGAACAGCGCGGCGCTTCATCCGCCTACCTGGGGCTGATGACCATTCTGGGAAATGTATGCAGTCTGGGCCTGGCCGCCTGGCTGCTGGGTTCGGTCAGCCTCAATTCATCTGCAAATGGAACTATACGGCGTGGGGCAATTACTTTCTATGTTCTGAGCGGCCTCGTCCTGCTTGCCGGAATAGTTGTCACCATAATGGGCGTACACGAGGTGCCACTTTCACCTGTTCAGGCGTCTTCACTGGCTGCCGGAGAGAAAAAAGCATTTAACTGGCGGGAGTGGTCGCGGGAGAACTGGCTCAAACCCTGGCGCGAGCATAACTTTGTCTGGGTTTTTCTCACGCGCTTTTTTGTTATGATGGGTTTGACGCTCTTCATGACCTTCATCGAATACTATTTTGCCGATGTCGCGCATGTCTCCAACTTTGTACAGACCACTGCGGCTGTGGCTGTGCTGGCTCTATTGGGAGCCGTCTTCAGCGCGTTCCTGCTTGGAGTGCTTTCTGATCGCACCGGGCGCGTGACCATCGTATCGCTGGCGACGGTATGCATGTCGATCGCCGCGCTGGCCTTTGTGCTATTCCCCGGCACGCTCGTATTGTGGCCGCTGGGCATTCTCTTTGGCCTGGGCTACGGGGCGTACACCAGCGTGGACTGGGCTTTGACGCTCGACTCTCTGCCTTCGTCGGAGACGGTTGGCAAAGACCTGGGCATCTGGAATGCCTCGACGACTCTCCCTGCCATCATTGCGCCGCTATTTGGCGGCATTATTATCACCATAGCCAACCACTTCGGGCAGACGGAGTTAGGCTACCGCATGATTTTCTTGCTGGCTACAGTAGTTTTGCTGCTAGGGGCTATATTTATACTCAAGGTGCGCGAGAAACGCGAGGTTTTTATTGCTCGCGGAGTGGGTTCTGAAAAAGGTATTGAACGTGATACAGGTGTGGCAGTTAAAGAGAAGCAGCGCGAACGGCGCCGCTCATTAGGCCCTGGCTGGAAACTGGCGTTCCGTACTCGCGCCGGACGCGCGCGCGGCTTCCTCTTGTTCTGGCCATTCTGGGAGTGGTTCACGCTCTCCATCTGGCATGTTAAAGCCATCCCAGACGCTCCACACGATTTATTGATGATGCATTTCATGCGCTACAAAGGACGTCCAATCGATTTACGCGATGGTACACACGTTGAGAGTGGCGATTTGATCGGCGAACTGCACATCCATAACCGCGTACTGCTGAAGGCTGCCTGGAACAATAGCCCCTGGAGACTGTTACATATGATCTCACAGGATTTGCAGGCGCTGGCTGCCTGGACGCACCGGCCTGATTTTCCTGCTGAAGTACATGCCTTCTACGGCATCACTTTGCTGAGCCGCGCGAGCAGTCGATTGGGTTTCACTTTGCGCGAGCGCCCCAAAACTATCCACGCCTGGTTCGATCGCTTCTTTATGACCGGTCTGCTGGTGTTGTATAACCAGCATGGGCTGGATCGCCTCTTGCAAGGCACAACCTATGGAACATACCCACAGGAAGTGTGGATGTCGCGCGCGGAGATGGTGAGACGATACGAAAGGTAAAACTGTTTTCATTCGAGGATCTTTTCGATTTTGTCTGTCAACGTCCAGTGAAAATGTCACCATAAGTGTTCAGTGAAAATGTCATCTTCAATCAGGACGCCTAAGTGTACCGCGACACGAATAGAAGTCAAGCCAAGTTGCTCGTGCCTCGCAATGCGCTTGACTTCTGTTCGCT
>DATGGW010000349.1:0-7573 GCA_035308345.1 Ktedonobacteraceae bacterium
ATCGTTTCCTGCCTTTTAGACGGTATTTTATCACCTCCTCGCATTTGTTTTCCTGTGGATGGGGTTATTTAGATGCGATTGCCCTGGAGCTACCAGGGCGGGGACAAGCCCCGCCCGTACCCTGTACGGGTTAGATAGGAAGAAGGTTGTTGGAAGCGCGGGCGGTGTCGCGGATGGTCTGTAAGTTGATGATTTCGGCGATTTCGTAGGGTTATTGAGCCTTGTTTTGGGCGCAGGCGGACGAGGCTGGGAAAATGACCGGAGCGTCCGTGTATTTCTGCAAGTAATAAGAATGCGGCGGGGGCGTAACCTGGAGGATTTATGAGTACACGACAGCGCTGCCAGTCATCGATGGATAGACCTATTGAATCGACTATGCGAGCGATTTGAGGCGCTAGAGGTTCTGCTTCATCAATGAGGGTAGGTACGTTGAGCGTTTTTTCAATGGTTAAGCCTGTTAGCTTCTCGATGGTTATCTTTTGTAACTCCGTTAGAGAGTGAGTAAAGTTCAAGAGGAGTATAGATTCTGTCACGAAGGAAGCCGGGGATAGCAGGGGTGTTTTAACAACTAGTGACTCTTGCCTGTTATTCAGGCGGACCAGTCTTTCCTCGATCTCGTTCAAGCTATTTGGTTTCTGTACGCAGGCGCTCCTCCACGCCCTTGATAATTTTGGGACGGCGATATCCTATGGTAGAGCAAACCTCCTCCCAGGATTTAGACTGAGGTTCTCCTTTCCACCAGGGAGGAATAGGTAATTCAAGGTATTCTTCCTGTTTCTTTTCAAGAAAGGGCTTGAGAATACCTGATGAAGCTACAGCCTGTGGAATGGCAGCAGCACCGGCTAAGAGGGGATTTTCAGTTGCGCTACCCACGGCGGTAAGCGTAGCGAGCGAAACATTCAGTAAAGCCTTACTAACATTGATGATCCCGGCTTTTCTATCTGACATTTTGTGCCTCCGCTATCCAAGTATTTTATCTTCTCGGTGGGAAAAATATGAAATAGAAAGAAAGTAGACTGGCAATTGTAGCTACGCCACTTATTATGAGTATGAGCCAGTTTGTGGAGCCAAAGACAAAACTCGTTACAATGAGGGTAATCAGTAGAGCGGTAGCAACAAGCAAGGAAAGTATCAACGGCGGTATGAGCTAGCAGCTTTTGCCAGTTCCTCCACCAGAGGTTCTCGCATCGCGTGTCGGTCCGTATGATGAGAAAGTCGGACAGTTCTTGTTAGGACAAATTACATGCCATAGTAAATGTCCACCTGGCCTCCGGGGTTCGAGTTGCTGACCACCACAACGTGCTGCCCGCAGTCGGTTACTGAGATTACCGGCGTCCAGTTCAGCGTCGGAGTTGAACTCCCCGTCTGAATGCTGATTTCCCCGAACGCCGTACCAGTTGTGTTCGGGTAGTCCGAACACTGCGTGATGCCATAGGCTTCCAGCGTTTGGATACACCACGTGAGCTCCTGGACATTCTGGATGGGAAGACCCGAATTGGCAATCCCCTGGAATTGGCAATAGTAACTGAACGAACTGCCTGACTGACCAGTGAGAGTCATCACCCCGACCACGGTGTCGCCTGGGTTGACTGGAATAAGTTGGTCATGGAAGGCTGGTCCCCCCGCACCGTCGACATACCAGTTTGCCACTCCCCAGTAGTTACCGCCACCGGCGGGTGATGAGCCCCATTGCAAGACAGGTTGATAGATCATCGTGGAGTTCTCGATCCCATTGAAGAGATAGATCAGTTGTCCTGACTGCGTCACCGGTGCAGGTGGAACAACCCAAGCGGTGGTAAATGAGGAGATTGGGCTTCCCGTAGTGTTGTTCCAATGGGCATCGACAATCCAACCGCTTCCGAGGGTGGCCCCTTCCCTCGGCGGGATGGTCACGTTCCGAGGCATGAGGGGCTCGTTGCCAGGACGAGTGGGAATTAGCCCAAAGTCGGCCACAGCTCGTCCCGAGGGGTCAAGCTTCTGATGACGACCGCCGGTTCCATCCAGGACATGCCCTGGCTCAATCAAGTGGACAAGCGACCTGGGTCTGTAGCCGCCAGGCGTCAATACCATGTCTTCAGCCATATTTACTGTCCCTCCTCCTTGTTCGCGGGGGATGATCCGCGCGTTTCCGCTCTCGTCAACGTAGACGGCTTCGCCCGGCCTGACGAGATGAACGCGATCTTTAGGCCGAGTTCCACCGGGTGTGATGACGAGTTCTTCTTTCCTGGTTGTATCATCCGACTCGTCGCTCATGACTGTCCTTTCCGGAACTGTTCGCCTTATAAAGTATAGTCAGTACTACTCGCAAAGTCAATCGTTTTTTTGCCAATGGATGCAATTCAAATTTTTGCAGGCGACTTCCTCTACTGCATTACTCATCCTCTTACGGTACAACTTAAACAAAAGAGTATGAAACGAAAACGTTCTGTAAAAACACTTAAGTTTACCAGGGCGACCGCAAGGGTCGCCCCTACCCTATACGTTTACCGAGCATTCCCGTCCTGTGCGTGTATGGTAGGGGCGACCCTTGCGGTCGCCCTGGAGCCCTCTTGTTTTGAGAGCTAGTTGTGGGCCGCTCCGACCGGCTGGAGCTGCTCGCGAAAGTCTTGCACGGCGTGGATGTTGGCGTAGCCATTCTTTTCGAGGGAGCGCAGGAGCTTTTTGGCCTGGCTGATGGCGTGGGGAGAGCGCATGGCGGCGGCGCGGCGGTAAAAGGTCTGGCCTTCGTTGATACTTTCTTCGACCTGGCCGAGCATTTGGTAGGCTCTCGCCCAATCTAGATGAATCCAGGTTTCGAGGCGCACGTCCTGGTCTGAGCGAATCTGTGGCTCGATCTCTGTTCTCAAGTCAAGGGTTTTCTGCGGCTCTCCGAGCTCCAGGTAGCCGTAGCTACTTTCGGCGAGGATGGAGCTCACTCGCCCGAAAACAAATTGCGTGCCGTCTCCGTAGTTCATGTTGAAGCTGTTTGCCATGGTGCGCGCGCTGTGAATGGCGCGCTCAAAGCGCAGCTTGTCGCCAAGGCTGGCATAGACGCGGGCAAGATAGGTGTGGACGAAGGCGATAATGTGCTTGCTTGCTGAGAACGAGATATCGCGCGCATTTTCCAGGCGGGAGAGGGCCACATTCTTTTCTCCCCTCCGTTCGAACTCCGTCCCCTGGCTCATTAACGAAAGCGCCAGCAGGGATGCATCATTGACCTGTTTGGCTGTTTCATACATCCTGCCATAGGTATCGAGCGCCTCGTCGTAGAGTTGCTGCTCCAGAGAGGTCACGGCATTGAGCCGTTGAACCTGGGCATAGAGGAGTTGAAAGCGTGTTTCGAGGCGCAGTGGTAGGGGAATGTTTTCGTGGAAGTAGGTAAAGAGGCTGTTGAGACGCGTGATACACTTCTCAGCATCGACGAGCCGGGCGGCGCAACGCAAGTTCCACGCCTGCTGAATGAGACATTCAACGGTATCTAGCGTCTCGTGGTGCAGCGATTTCCCGTGGCCGGGGAGATCCTGGGGATGAAACGGATCGTATTCGGAGAGACCAAAGCGCCAGAGGGGGATATGCAGGAGTGTCGCGAGCTGACGCAGCGTGGCGGGGTCGTCGACATGTTTCTTACCGTATTCGATGTCCTGGATATAGCGCGGGAGGACGCCAACACCCCCGCTCGATCTGGGCCAGAGTGCAGCAAGGTCCTCCTGCGTCATCCCCCGCAGGAGACGGAACTCTTTAATGGTTGTCCCGTGGTGGTACATAGAGTCACTTACACGTGCCATGATATTCTCCCTTCCTACCAACAATCTCACAATGACGCACGAATAGCTATATGGAAAGAGCCGATATACGCCTACTTACAGGTACGTCAAAAGAGCGTGGGCAGATCATCAAAACACGTCCCAAAAAGTACGTGTCGTAGATACCGAGGAGAGGGTAAGCTACTAAAGGGTGCGTATTCGCCCTGCATAGCTGTGCAGAGTGAGAAATGAGGGAGATGAGACATGGAACACATCTGCAATAGCGAAGTCGCCAGGAGGTTGGAGCAGATCAAGCAGGAGTATGAAGCCGCGCAAAGGGGGCTTTCGGGCCTGGCTCAGGGAACAGCTCGCCACGAGTTCATCACTGCGAAGATGAAGAGGATGGGGCACATCCACCGGGAGTTACAGCGCCTGGTTGGGCCAGAGCAGGCTATCCGGCTGGTTGCTGAAACGCTGCAGGAGAATACGCGCGGCGAAGGCAGCCAGGAGATGCAGCATTCTACAAATGCCGAGAAGGAAAAGTAACATGCAGGCATCTGCAATGGATGCCTGCATGTTACTATGAAACTACTACATCCTACAATCTACGACGACCGTAGCCGCCTGAAAACGCGCGCAGGATGGCGATCAGGATACACGCGCCGATAAAGGCGATGATGATGGTCCCAATGAGACCACCTGCTCCTATGCCAAGCAGGCTGGCGATAAAGCCACCGATGAAGGCGCCAATGATGCCTACAACGATGTCACCGACTATTCCATAGCCGCCGCCGCGCATTACGACGCTCGCCAGGAAACCGGCAATCAAACCAACTACAAGCCACCACACGACAGTTCCAAGTGTGAGGCTGATATCTGCAAGAACTAACGTTGCTAATGTCATAGTAAAACGCTCCTTTCATATTTTCGCTCATATGCAGTTACTTGTTAAACCTTAACCTGAATGGTTCAATTAAACAAGTCAACAATAAACATATTAAGTGTTCCTTAAACATTTACCAAGCATTCTAATATTGCATATATAATAAATGTGTGAAAAGAGAGAGAGGAACGAGGTCGGATTCGTCATGGCATTATCGCAGCACGACCAGCAAAGCAAAGGACGAGGGCGACCGCAAGGGTCTCCACCCCTCATCCACGCCACACCCGCCCCTACAATGACTAAAGAGACGAGGGCGACCGCAAGGGTCTCCACCCCTCGTCCTCTCCTCTCCCGCCCCTACAATGACTAAAGAGACGAGGGCGACCGCAAGGGTCTCCACCCCTCATCCTCTCCACACCCGCCCCTACAATGACTACGGGAATGGCTCTCCGGGGTGTTTATTGGAGTCGCTCGGCTACCAACTGGGCCAGGTGCAGGACGCGCAGCTTCTTTCCCTGGGCGTCTACGCCGCCGCGCAGGTGCATGAGGCAGCCGGGATTGTCGGCGACAATGATGGTCGCGCCTGTGCTTTCGGCGTTGCGAAGTTTGTTGTGGAGCAGGCGTTCAGCCACGTCGCCGTGCTCGATGGAGGTCGAGCCGCCGAAGCCGCAGCATACATCGGATTGCGGCATCTCGCGAAGTTCCAGTCCAAGCGCGTCCTGGATGATGTGACGAGCCTCTTTGCGCAGGCCGAGACAGTTGCACGATTGGCAGGAGTCGTGGTAGGTGGTGACGATTTCCGCGCTGCCATCCTCCTGGCGCACGGGAAGCTGTGTGCCATTAGCCAGCAGGCGCTCCAGAAAACTGGTGAAGTCTACCACTTTGTCCGCGAGTTCCCTGGCGCGCTGCAGCCAGCCCTGCTCATCGAGGTCTTCAAAGAGCTTGATGTAATCTTGCACGATGGTGGCGACGCAACTGGTGGAGGCGCTGAGGATGTAGCCGGCGTGATTGTTTTTAAGAGCCTGCTCGAGCATGATGATGGTCTGGCGCGCCATGGCGGCTCCGTCGCGCCGGTCGCCGGAGTTTAAGGCGATCAAGCCGCAGCAACTTTGCTTTTGTGGAGACGGGAAAGTGACGCGCACACCACAGGTCTGTAAGACGTGGATGACGGCCTGCCCCATTTCCGGATAGAGGCGGTCGGTCATACAACCGGCGAAGTAACATACGGTCACGCGAGGCTCGATGAGGACGCGATCAATCGCGTCCCTACCATCCTGACGCGCCAATTGACGTTTCACGCGGTCGCGCAGGGGACTGGTGGCGAAGGCCGGGAGGCTGCGCCAGCTTGCCAGTTTGACCATGGAGCGCAGATAGGGCAGGGGGAGTTTTCCCAGGATGCCGAAGTTGCGCGCGCGAATAAAGTTTGTGCCGCGAGTAATGGGGAACTGCGCAAAGCTGATGAGGCGCAGCGCCAGGTCGAAGAAGCGCGGGCGTGCCATCGCGCCGAAGACCAGTTTCTTGATCCAGTGCAGCCCCTTTACCTCGACGACGCGACTGCGCACATCCAGGATCAGAGCGGGCAGGGGGATTTCTACGGGGCAGACAGTCTCGCAGGCGTTGCAACTGACGCAGAGGCTCTGCGGCCCGGCATCAGCGTCGAGGCCATGATGGAAAGGCGTCACGACCAGGCCGATAGCGCCGCTATAGATATAGCCGAAGGCATGACCGCCGACCTGGGAGTAAGGCGGGCAGATGTTGGCGCAGGCGGCGCAGCGAATACAACGCAGAGCATCTTTGAAACGAGGGTCGGCCCGCATGGCGCTGCGCCCGTTATCGACGAGCACGATATGCATTTCATGACCGGGAGTGGATGGCCCTGTGATAAAGGTCGTGTAGCTGGTGATGTGCTGCGCGGTTGCGCTGCGAGCCAGCAGGCGTAGTTGCGTTACGGCATCGGTGAAGGTGGGGATCAGTTTATCGTAGCCCGCCATTACGACGTGTACCGGCGGCAGCGATGTCACCAGGCGACCGTTGCCCTCGTTGGTGAGCATCATCACCGAGCCGCTCTCCGCAATGAGCGCGTTTGCCCCACTGATGCCCATTCCGGCGCTAAGGAAGGCTTTGCGGTGTTCGACGCGCACAACGGCCACCTGTTCCGCGACATTTTCGCGCGAAATTTCGCGGCCGGTTGCCTCGCTGAGCAGCGCGCCGACCTGCTGGCGTGTCTTGTGGATAATGGGCATGACCATATGCGAGGGGCGTTCGTGTCCAAGCTGTGCCACCCATTCGCCGAGGTCGGTTTCGACGGCTTTGACGTGGCGCGCCTCCAGGTAATGGTTCAGTTCCGTCTCTTCGCTGACCATTGTTTTCGATTTGACAACCAGTTCGATGCCCTTGCGCTGGCAGAGTTCGTAGATGTAGCGATTGGCCTCTTCAGCCGTGCGCGCCTCGTAGACGACGGCTCCCGCCGCCTGCGCCCTGGCCTTGAAGCGAGCCAGCAGTTCGGGCTGGTGCTCGATGGCGTAATCTTTGGCCTGTCTTAACGCGGAACGCATGTGTTGGAAGCTATAGTCGGGGCCGTACTCGTTCTCTTCATAATCAAAAACGCTTGCCCGCGAAGCGCGCCATGATGGGGCGAAGCGTTCCAACGCGGCGTGCATCTGCTCATCGGCCAGCGCGTGTTCCAGGCGTGTATCGAAAGGTTGGTCTTCGCTGGTAGAAATGGACTTTTCGACCTGAACTGTCTGTTGGGGAGAGAGTTTGGTACCCATAGCATTCCTCTTTCTGCGATTTTGAAATATGATTTAAGGACGATGATGGGGACGGGCGGGTGATTCTGTGAGTGTGTTGATGAATGTTGTTTTGTCCATGGTGTTGTCCTTTCGTCCATTGTGGGTGTCCAATGGGAATCCGGTGAAGGTACGATCAAGGAACGAGGGCGACCGCAAGGGTCAAAGGTTCCCGCACC
>DATGGW010000350.1:0-7849 GCA_035308345.1 Ktedonobacteraceae bacterium
CTTGAAGCA
Organism: Ktedonobacteraceae bacterium; assembly: GCA_035308345.1. Classification (GTDB taxonomy): domain Bacteria; phylum Chloroflexota; class Ktedonobacteria; order Ktedonobacterales; family Ktedonobacteraceae; genus CF-113. Next base: position 10 of record DATGGW010000350.1, read on the forward strand.
AATAATTTTACCGCATCGTTGAGCGCGGTTATGCCGTCACGCGCGGCGCAGCGGATAAACGCTCCAGCAACTGCTCGACCACGCCAACATAGGCCGATGCCGGATCGACATCCAGAATTGGTCTACCCGAGCTTTCGGCCTCCACCACCTCTTCATCAAAAGGAAGCACGGCCAGGACATCGAGTTCGTGTTCGGCGCAGTAGTGGCGGATAGCCTCTTCGTCGCGCGCGTTGCGCACCTTGTTTGCCACAACATACATCTGCTTGACCTCGATATCCCGCGCCAGGGGTGCCAGGCGACCCGTCGTCACCAGGGAACGGTAGTATGGCTCTGTAACCATCAGCAGCACATCCGCATAGCGGGGGGTGCCACGTCCCATGTGTTCGACCGATGCCTCCATATCGAGAATCGTGAACTGCCCCTCTTGCTCAACCATATATCCCAGCATATCACGCACCGTGATATGCTCCCCGCAGAGGCACCCTCCGCCTCCATGCTCGATCTGCACGTTCATCAGCAGCGTGACCCCATCGGGCGCTGTTATGCCGTGTTCTGCGGTAATCGTCTGGATGGGTTCCGCCAGGCCCACGATCTGTGTCTCGCCAGACGCATCCGCGCGCTCCACGAGGATCGAGCGCGGCAGGTTGTGCTGCGCCGCCAGGACCGGGTTTGCAACGCCCAGGGCCATGCCCAGGTTCGGATTGGGATCGTCGTCAATCGCCAGCACCGAGAAGCCGCGCCGGGCGAGCAGGCGCGACAGTGTGGCAGCGAGCGTGGTCTTGCCCGAACCACCCTTGCCTACAATCGCAATTTTCACGAATACGAATCCTTTCCTATTCTTCTGTAAAAGTCATCCACTACGTTATACGTCCTCACCTCGAAACAGATTATAGTATAGGCTAAAAAACAACCTGGCACAAGCTCTACCTCGGAAGGAGTTTTACACAGGAACTCCTACACAGGCAGAGATCGCTTGACGCGATACCACCACGTGACACTCCGTCGCTTAACGCGGCTTCTTCCGGCACTCCTGCGTACACGCACCCGAAAGTATGCGCGGCTTTGCCACAACTTTACCGGGCCGTACTGGGCGAGGAATACTCGGCCAGACGCGTGCCACACCGCGCATCTAGCCCCTGGCGGTGCCATGCCCGTCCCCCTCCCCGTGCCTTGCGGGCTCAGAATGTGGCCTCATCCCGCTTTCGGCAGCCTGGGGGAAAGGGACACCCCTCTCTTTCGAGAGCCTCCTCGCAAGCGAGGGAGCGCGGGGCTTTTCCTGTCTCTGGTAACGGGCAAAGAGCCTATGCCCGATGTTAAGACTTGCATTGCGATCGGCGTTGCTGCGCATACCACACGCGGTACAGAACACCAGCGGCGCGCCAGGAGTAGAGCCAGAGGGCGCATCGCCATAGCGCGTGTGCTTTACAGACGGCGCACTCGCGGCCCGTGTCGCGCGGGCTTACCTGGCAGGTGACGATCCCCCCTTCCCACGCCTTAAACCGACTGTAGTGGTAGATCTTGCTCCGCAGCCGGTACGCGCGCTTCTCGTTTCCCCTCTGGCTAAACGATCCCTTTTTGGGGCGATAGGGAGTGAGATGCTCGAACACCAGCAGGGTCGCGCCGTGCGCACGAGCGAATTCCACAATGCGCCTGCTCACTCTGTGGGCCACCTGCTCGTCGAGAGTACGCAACCTGTCCCACAGGCGAGCGTTATCGTGCTCCTCCTGCGCGATGAGACCGGTCTCGGCCCGACGGCGCGCAATGCGTCCAGCGCGGACTTCCTAAGGCCGTTCAATTGGCTTCCACCACCAATGAAGCGTGTAGCCAGCGTCGTGCCTTCCCTCGTCTGGATGGTGCATACCGCCAGGGAATCTCTTGCGCTCAACTTGACCGAGCATACCTTTACATCGGGCGCGCTCGTTACCTGCTCTTTCACCGTACCGGGGTTGGTAACCTCCTTTTCCACAAAGGTGTGCAGCCACCAGCGCCTGCCGCGCTGCACCTACTTCGGGCTTTTCACTTCCCAATCCTCGGGCAATTCGCGACCCCGATCCGCAACTTCACCCAGCACCAGCTTGTACCCGTCCAGAGCTTGAGCAGAATGCCGTTCGCAGTGCGCTGTTTCCACATCCCGGCATACAACGTAACCGACTTGTTCCAGCGACCGGGCGGCGCAGGTGGACGCTTCTTGAACCTCTTGCCTTTGGCCAGGGCCTGCTCTTTCTCCCTTCGCCACCTGGCAAGGTTGGAATGGAAGGAATGGGCTGCACCTAATGCCGCTTGAATAGCAGTCCGCCGCATCAGCGCCGGAATATTGTCGGCTACGGTCGCAAGCGGCACGGTGGGTTCAGGATTCGTTTTCGTGCGGTGAGTAAGGCGCTCAAGGGTATCGCGGGGCCCGTTTCCGTCCATGTTCAACACCTCGGGATGGACCTCGATCAATTCAAAGTAGAAGGTCGCGACCCGGTTGAACAGGGCTTGCGTCTCCACAAACCAGCCTGCTATTTCAGAGCGATAGTCAAGCCGTTGACGGATAGTTTTCATGGCGCGATTCATATAAGTATTCTCATTTTCTCTATATGCATCGTACATTTACTAAAGGAAAATATACTTTGTTTCAGAGAGATGTCAAGTCCAAAATGAAATCGTTCTGTCACCTGCGTTGCGCTTCCCCACGCAAGATGGCCTCAATATCGGAAAGGTGATCGAGAGCATAAGCAATACAGACCTCCATAAAGGTGGACTTGCGTGTCTCCAGTGGATAGAGCTTATGGCTTGTTAGTTTATACGCCTCGTTGAGCCGATCATACGAGGCACGCTCCAGGTACATACTACGATGCACCCTTACCCGCTCCGACTGCTCTTTCTCGCGAGGGACACGGTGCTGTTCATCGGCCTTCTGGGATGCCTTTTCGGTCGACGTGATGTGTTCGTTAATATTATCGGCCATCACTCACTTCCTCGTCAGGTATGCTTGCAGCACCTCCTGCCAGTAGTAGCAATATCTCTATATGTAAATCGCATATACTACATAGTAACGGGTGATGTCAAGGTATGGAGAGTGGCTTTTCCTGATAAAGTGGCCTGTTACCTGTATTATGCCGCGACAAGCGCGCCGCCGATTACCATAATAAAAGCACCGAGCAGCCTTGCGCGCGGGTTTTCCTCATGCAGGAATAGCCATGCCAGGAGAATAGTGAAGACGGCGCTGAGTTTGAAGAGTGCGGTTACGTAGCCGACAAGACCGGTGGCGATGGCAGTAAACCCGAAGAGGGGCGCTACCCCGGCGATGATGGTAGCAGCAAGAAGGGCGCGGGGATGCTCGCTCAGTCCACCAAAGCGTGGCGATTGTCTCGCGGCCCGCTTTGGAAACGCAGCGCCAGCGCGACGAAAAAACGGTGCCAACGCATTCGGCGAGAGGAAGATAACAGTAATCAATGTCCCGATCAGAGCTACCAGGGGACCGCTCGCGGGTTTCACATGTTCGATAGCCAGTTTCTCCAGCACGGTGGTAGCGCCCCAGAGCATACTGGCAACGATTGCCAGCGCCGCCCCCGGCTTTCGCAGCAGGACGAGCAGCGGTGCCAGCAGTCCACTTCGTGCCTCCTGCACCTCCATGAGATAAGCTCCGAGCAGGATAATAACAACGCCGAGAACTTCTCGTGGGCCAGGGATTTCACGCAGCGCTACCAGGGCCGCCAGGAGCGTGAAGGCCGGGTTGAAGGTGAGCAAGGGCGTCACGAGTGAAGCATCTGCCCGTGAGAGCGCGTGAGTGGAGAGCAAGATGGCCGCCCAGTTGAGCAGCGCTGAACCGAGGAGCGCAGCAACAAAAACTGCATCGATTTGCGGCCAATGGGCCGCGCACGAGAGAGGCAAGGGGTCAAGCGCACTGGTGAATGTGCATTGCGTGAGGAAAAGTGTACCTATCGCCAGCAGTGGAAGTGAGGCGACATTGATAGCCCATGCCACAAGCGCCGGGCGCGCATCACGCAGCAATTGCTTATTGAGAATCGGCAGTATCGATGTGAGAACGGTAGCTGTGAGTGCCAGTGTTGCCCACATGGCCTGCTCTTTCTCTACTCCGCAATGTTAACGCTGCCTCGGCATCTCCTGTTCGGGGTAGGATATCTGCGGCTGAGCGTATTCTTGCTCGCGCTGTGGGTATTGGTGCGGCTGCCCACCTTCTTGATAGGTTGCTAGCGGCGGCTGTGGCTGATATCCCTGCTGATAGGATTGCTGCGGCTGCTCATAGGAGTCCTGGCGCGGCGGTGTGTATAACGTTGTTGGCCTCTTCTGACTGTTCAACCAGCGTACAAGCAGCCAGATCAGCACGACCACCAGCACAATAAAAAGCAGCATCACTATCGGCATCCAGAGCGCCATTCCAAACATCATAGGCATAGAAGCATGTTCCTCCTGTTCAAATTGTAGCATAACAACTCTCATTATTACGCCCAAAGAATCACAAAGGTGTCACACTTTCAAAGTTGCCAGCGGAGACGGGAAATAGCGCGGCATAATCATGTTATAATAGTGCTACTATGAAAAGATCGATACTCAAGCGCAACAATAGTGTCCCGGAACCGCGTCCGCCAGACTTCCCCATTCCGGGACCCACCCTCAGTCGCTATGGGCGGGACCTGACGCGCCTGGCTGTGGATACGCGCCCACTGGTTGGCCGCGAATCCGAGATCACTGAGGTCTTCGAGGTTCTGCTGCGCTGGCGGCACAATAATGCGCTCATTCTGGGTCGCCCCGGCGTAGGCAAGACTGCTGTAGTAGTCGAGGTGGCGCGTCGCATGGCTATTGGGAGTGCCCCATCCGGTTTAGCAGGCCGGGGAGTGGTGGAACTTGACGTGCGCGCCTTAATCGCGGGCGCGACCATGCGCGGTCAATTCGAGGAGCGATCGGCGGCTGTCGTGCGTGAACTGCAAGGGTATCGCGGCTCGCTGATTCTGGTATTCGACGATCTTCCCGCTCTGCTCTCTATTGCCTCGATAGGGGGGGTGGACTTCCGTCGTCTGTTTGGCGCAATACTCGATTCAACGGAGATTCCAACACTCGCGACGGCCGATGGCGATTTGATGCGCGAGCATCCCGAATTTAAGCGCCAGGTTGAGGCAGAGTTCCAGGCGATTCGCCTTGATGAGCCGTTGCATCCTCAGGCCCTCGAGATGCTTGAGTTCTGGGTGAGAGATATCGAAGCTCATCACGGCGTCTCCATTCCTTCAACAACACTCGAACACGCCGCGCACCTCGCCCGGCGCTTCCTCAAGGACCGCGCGCTACCAGATTCTGCCCTTTCCCTGCTCGATCAGGCCGCCGCGGCATCCAGACTCACGGGGCTGAAGGAAGCGGTTGTAGGGTCTGAGCAGGTGGCATCCGTGGCCTCTCGCTGGACCGGCATTCCTCTCCAGAATCTACTCGACGAGGAGGCCGCTCGCCTTGCCCGGCTTGAGGAGGTGCTTCACCGACGCGTCGTGGGACAACACGCGGCTGTAACGGCGGTCGCGAATGCAGTGCGCCGAGTGCGCGCCCGTCTCGCCGATCCCAGCCGACCGGTAGGCTCCTTCCTCTTTCTTGGCCCGACCGGTGTTGGTAAGACAGAACTGGCCCGCGCTCTCGCAGCCCTCCTCTTCCAGGACGAAGCGGCGCTGGTACGCATCGATATGTCCGAATACATGGAGAGGCACCAGGTGGCGCGCCTCATCGGAGCGCCACCTGGCTACGTCGGTTATGACAAGGGCGGTCAGCTGACCGACGCGGTTCGCCAGCGGCCGTACAGTATTGTACTCCTCGACGAGCTGGAAAAAGCCCATTCAGATGTCTTCAATTTATTGCTACAAATCATGGAGGATGGTCGCCTGACGGATGGGCTTGGTCAGACCGTTGACTTTCGCCACGCGGTCATCATCATGACTTCCAACTGCGGTTCAAAGCACATCCTCGAGCTCACAGCTGCCTCGGAAGAAGAGGTTCGCGAACGTGTTATGGAGGATGTGCGCGCCCAGTTCAAGCCGGAATTTCTGAACCGCATCGACGAAATCATTGTCTTCCACCGCCTGGGCCGCGAGGAGATTCGCCGCGTGGTCGATATCCAGGTGACGCGGCTGCAAGAGCGGCTGGCGGTTGAGTATCGGATCGAGCTACTGCTCACTTCGCCGGCCCGCGACTGGCTGGCAGCCAAGGGGTATGACATAGAATACGGCGCGCGGCCGCTCAAGCGCTTGATACGGCGCGAACTGGAAGACCGATTAGCCATGAGTGTCGTAGCGGGAGAAATTCGTTCGGGCGGTGGCCGCATACGAGTCGATGCAGCCTCGGTACAGGACGCATCTCTGGTCATACAGAATGAGGCATAGAGGGGACGCGAATCCGCATCCCCTCACTTTTCTCAGTGGTTGAGCGCGCCCATGGGGAGACCCAGGATAAAGAGGATTGGCATAACCAGTTCCATGAAGAGGATGAAGGTTACACCCCCTACCAGGGCCATGATGCCGACCGTTCGCCAGTACGAACGGTTAGCCACCTCTCGTGAGTAACCGCCATAGGCGGGACGGACGATAATGTAGCTGGCGATCAGTACAATAGCCACAGAGACAAGCCCCAGAACCGGCGTCCAGCCAAGCCCGAAGAACATTCCGTTGCCCGCCGCGAAGTAAGCGCTGCCGACACCCAGGCCGGTAAAGATTGCGGGCACAACGCCAATGCTACAGCATGTGACCGGCAGCCAACCGGCGAGGAACCCTATGGACATGAGCGCTCCACGATTGACACAATACCCCTCCTGCACGCCAGTTTGAGGGGCTGGTTGGGCCTGCGGCTGCGGCTGCATCTGGGCGCTTCTTATAGTTTCGTCCATATTCGATCTCCTTTCCCTTAGAAGCCCTTCACGTGGAGGTTGTGAAGGATAGCATCTATAATTGGCACAAGCAGAATGAACGATATCAAGTACGTTCCCACAGCCCAGCCGGCAGTACGCATCAATCTCCGTCCAAACAGACGCTTAAAGGCGTCCTGCGACATATGAGGACGGAAACGCCTCACCGAGAGGTAAGTAAAACCGAGGAGAATTGCTACACTGAGCAACAGTCCAAATAACGCTAAAAATTGAAAGTTGAGGTAACTACCGAATCCACCGAGGAACCCTGACAGGGATCCAGCGCTCGCTCCCAGCAGTCCGAGAGTGACAGCGCTCGTTCCTCAGCAGCCTGTCGAGATAAGTCCTGCAACAATTCCGGTGACGGCTCGCGATTTCGTTGAGCCTTCTGACATTTCAGGATAATTCGTAATCTTTTCAGCCGTTTCAGCCATTATTACTGCCTTTCTTGAGAACTAGCCACTTCGCGACATAAGTAGTGTTGACGATTCAAATAACTGACCGCTTTACGCTTTACAAAATTACCAGGACCGTGGTAAAGGCGAAATTTTTCGACAATGCTAGTGGAGCTAACGGCTTACATTGATCTGCCCTCTGAAGATGTTGTAGACACCGATCAGAATAATCGCCACCCCTGGTAAGAAGTTGAAGAACACCATGGCCCGGTTAACCACGACGGTGTTAGTTATCATAGCCGAACCCATGTGCATCATATTTGTACCTGTCATAACCGGTGGAGTGAGGTACAGATGGATGGCGGGGCCCGTGAACGGGGCCAGGAATATCCAGAGGCCCAACACAAATAGAACGATCCCAAGCACTCGAACGCGCAGCATCCCTTTCTCCTCCTAATCTCTACAATTAGATCATCCTTTTGAGGTAAGAGAGAAAAACCTTCTCTATAATGGAAAATGTAGCATATGTAGCACAAAAACGCAAGGAAAATCAGACCCTTGACAA
>DATGGW010000351.1:0-7314 GCA_035308345.1 Ktedonobacteraceae bacterium
ATGTAGGGACGCGATTTATCGCGTCCCCCGACATTGTAGATATCCTGGCAAGGACACGGTAAATTGCGTCCCTACACAATACCGGGATGAAAATATGGGGTGAAGAGGACCAGCACAATCATGTCGAATGATGGCAAGCAGCGCGCGCGAGGCAGCAGTCATATCTCAAGCCATGATGAAAAGCATATTTCTATGGCCAATACAGAGCGTCTCGATGGGCGATCGCGCAAGATTACGGGCATCATAGGCGCTGTTTTAATTATTGGAGCAGCATGCTGGCTTGGCTGGCTGCTGCTGCGTCAGTTCACGGGCATCGCCGGTATCTCGATTTCACCCCTATCTGCCACCGGGGCAACCCTTTCCCCAACGGTCGCGCTCACACCTTTAGCGGCGGCAGGTATTTCTCTGGGTCATCCCACGCTGACGCCTGCTCTCAACCAGCAACAGGCGCTGCTGCTTGCCGGTGAATTAGAGCCGGTGGCCGCGGCACAGGCAAAAAAAACCAGCTCAGAGTACGTGTCCCTCACCTATGCTGACAGGAGCAACGCGCGCTCTGACCTGACCAATATTCCCGCCTGGTTGATTATTTACCGGCAAATTCCTATACCAGCCAACGATCCCTCGGTTGACCCTGCATCATCTCAGCAGACCCATCAGGACCTCTATGTGTTTCTGGATGCGAACAACGGCAAAGAACTGCTGGCTATTATGATCTGACGTTTTGGGACATGGCGGTATTAACTATCGTGCATTTTAATCCAGCCATGTCGCAGCGCATGCACCACAGCCGCCGTGCGATCATTAACCGAGAGTTTCTTTAGAATGGACGTGATATGGTTCTTGACCGTCTGGTCGCTGATCTTCAGTGATTTAGCAATCTCTTTATTGCTGTTCCCGCGCGCGATGTAATCGAGTATCTCCACTTCGCGGCCTGAGAGCGGCGAGTAGAGGTCTTTCGTAGCAACATCTTCTTCTTCGACCGTCAATTCGCGGAAAGATTTGAGAACGCGGCTGGCAAGTTGAGGTTTGGAAAGCACATCGTCGTTGATCAAATATTCACCATGGCTGACACGTAGAACAGCGTCAGCAAGGTCTTTAGGCTCGATATTGCGCGTATAATAGGCAGCCGCTCCCACCTTAATCGACTGAAATAGACGCTCCTCGTCTTCAGACGGCGTCAGGATCATAATGGCAACTTGTGGCGCGAGGTGGCGCATCTGCCTGGCTATCTCTAACGGGTCCGCCGCTGTGAGCCCCGCGTCAATTAAAGCGACATCGGGATTGCCTGTGCGCGCTAATTCGAGTATCTCCATTGCATCTGTGGATTGACCAATAATCTCACAATTCCCCATTTGTTCGAGCGTGTAGCAAATACCCTGGCGGAACAAGGGCTGCTCATCAACGACGATGACTCTTATAATATCCATTCAATTCCTCGTAGCAGAACAGCTAACGGACGCTGGACTGCCGACACTTCTATCGATGTAGCTGTATGTATAAGTATCGAAAAGCTATCCCCGCGCGCTGATCGGGAATAATCTGGTATAACGTGTTTGTCCGGGAACACTCATCCATTATACACAGAAAACTCAAATTGAACAATCGTTAGAGAGGATTTTCTGGTAACATCTCTTATTCTTCATCGACACCGCCGCCATTTACATAAGATAGCCCTGGGACCCTTAGATGCGTTCCAGGCGCTGCAGCGTGGAATTGATGCCAACACGCAGGCACTCGATCACACCCTGTCCCGTCACGGCAACCGATTCAAAGCTCTGGAAGCGATACGGGTTGAGGTATTGTTCAAGCACTGTAACGGGCAGGATATCCTGCAAGTCTCGCTTGTTCCACTGCATCACCAGCGGGAAATCGCTAATATCCTTCTTATTCATGCGCTTGAGTTGATCTTGCAACTCGTTCCAGCTTTCGATATTCTCTTGCAGCTTACTGCTCTGCGAGTCCGCCACAAAGATCACGCAGTCCGCCCCTTTAAGCACAGAGACGCGCGTCTGCTGGTAGAGCACCTGGCCTGGCACTGTGTAGAGTTGGAAGCGAATTTGAAAGCCATGCACCTTGCCCAGTTCCAATGGGAGCAGGTCGAAATACAGTGTGCGCTCGGTCTCCGTATCAATTGAAACCATGTCACCTACATCATGTGGGTTTACCGCCTGGTGTATATAGTGCAGGTTGGTCGTCTTACCACACAGACCAATACCGTAGTACACAATCTTACAGTTGATTTCTCGTTTTGCCATGTTAATGAGAGACATATGTGTTAGTTCTCCTGCCCGCTCAAACGCGCTTCTTCTTGAACGCTCCGCTCGATCCCAAAGAAAAAACTGTAGAGGCGACCGTCAAGGTCGCCCAGATCATCAGTTTCACCTGATTGAGGTACAGTATACAGTATTTTACGTAAATTGCCAACATTCCGCAGGGCGGCAATCAGGCGATTTAAAAGTTCCTTCATGGCGACCGCAAGGGATCGCCACTACTATACTCCGGTACCCGTCTATCCTTTCGTCTATAGTAGTGGCGATCCTGGCGGTCGCCATGCCGTCAATTCTCTCCTGGCGCGGCCTTTTAAATCGCCCTGGACGGCAATGTCGCCAGGGCGACCCTTGCGGTCGCCCTGGTAATATCACTATACTAAACGTAGTGATCGATTATTCAGGAGCATACTATGCCGTGTCACTGGGGCGTCCTCGGCGCTGGCTTCATCGCCAATCGCGCCCTTATTCCTGCCATTCAACATACTCCCCAGGCGCGTGTGCTGGCAATCGCCAGCCGCGATATGCAGCGCGCGCAGACCACCGCCGCTCAGTTTTCCATCGAGCGCATCTACAACGATTATCAATCACTGCTGGATGATCCGGATGTGGATGTTGTGTATATCGCGCTACCCAATCACCTGCATTGTGAGTGGACCATCCGCGCTGCTCTGGCAGGCAAGCATGTGTTGTGCGAGAAGCCTCTAGCCATGAATGCCGCTCAATGCGATGCGATGATTGCTGCCTGCTATAAGGCAAAAGTACTACTCATGGAGGCCGTGATGTATCGCTTCCACCCGCGTATGCAGGCGTTAAAGCACATGTTGCTTGCAGGCGAGCCTGGCGAGTTGCGTTTCATACACGCCGCCTTTTCGTTTCCTTTCGATGCGCCCGGCAACTATCGCGCTTTCCCGGAGTTCGGCGGCGGCGCGCTGCTCGACATCGGCAGTTACTGCGTCAATGCCGCTCGCTGGCTGACCGGCTCCGAGCCAACTTCTATCTACCCCGGCTATTCCTATAGCCATAATGCTCTAGACCTCGCCGCCAGCGCAGTGCTGGAATTTAGGATAAATGTGTCCGCGCATATACAGTGCAGCTTTGTTGCCGCCGAACACCAGGTCATCGAGATCACCGGCAGCAGCGCGGCCATCACCGCTCCTTTAGCTTTTACCGCATGGCGCGAGGATACAACCAGCCTGCTAATCCAGCGCGGGTCAATATTTGAACAGCGCCATTTTGCTCCTGCCGACCCCTATCAATTGATGGTGCAGCATTTTACGGATTGCGTCCTGGGGCGAACCCCGCTGTTGTACCCGCCAGACGATGGACGTAACACGCTGCGAGTGTTGGATACAATGCGGGTACAAATGCTATGATTTCTTTGTACGCTTTTACCATTGACGAATGAGCGCGAAACCGCTAGACTTACGAAGAACCATTATTGATTAGGACCAGGGCGACCGCAAGGGTGCGCCCAATAAGCGTCAAGTTAAGGAACTCCAAATTGGGAGTGATGGCCGTACCCCGCGCCGCTGCCAGGGCGGGGACAAGCCCCGCCCTGGCAGAGTGGGGCCGATTTCGACCATCCTTACCTTGACGCCTATTGGGCGACGCAAGGGTGCGCCCTGGTGGGATAAAGGAAAACATGACTGTAACAGAAAGCAGCATTGCCACCGACTTTGAGATCGTCATCGGGCTTGAAGTTCACTCGCAATTATTGACGAAAAGCAAAATGTTTTGTTCGTGCAGCACCGGTTACGCCAATTCCGCGCCCAACACGCATGTTTGCCCGGTGTGTATGGGCATGCCGGGTGTGCTGCCGGTCATTAACGAGCAAGCCGTCGCCTATACCATTATGACGGCGCTGGCGCTCAACTGCACCATTCCTGAGTATTCCAAGTTTGATCGCAAGAACTATCCCTATCCCGACCTGATGAAAGGCTACCAAATCTCGCAATTTGACATGCCACTGAGCAAAAACGGCTTTCTCACCATCGAGCATGAAGGCCAGGTGAAGCGTATCGGCATCACGCGCGTGCATCTGGAGGAAGATACCGCGCGTTTGCTGCATCACGAAGGCTATAGCCTCATCGATATCAACCGCTCTGGCACGCCGCTCATGGAGATTGTCAGCGAACCGGACATGCGCAGCCCCCTTGAGGCGCGGCTCTACATGCAAAAGCTGCGAGAAATCCTGGTCTATCTCGGCGTCTCCTCTGGCCGTATGGAAGAGGGCAGCCTGCGCTGCGACGCGAATATCTCAGTGCGCCCGCGCGGGCAAGAGGAACTGGGTGTCAAGACCGAGATCAAAAATATGAACAGCTTCCGCTCGGTAGAACGCGCCCTGGTATACGAGGCGCAGCGGCAACTCGAACTGCTGCGTTCAGGCAAGCCGATCTCACAAGAGACTCGCGGCTGGGTTGAAACAGAGGGAAAAACAGTTTCGCAGCGCAGCAAAGAGCAGGCGCACGACTACCGGTACTTCCCGGAGCCAGACCTGCCGCCGCTGGTAATCAGGCCGGCCTGGGTGAAAGAACTGCTCGCCGGCCTGCCGGAATTGCCAGATGCGCGCCGCGCTCGCTACAAGAGTGACTACGGACTGTCCGCGCAGGATGCCAACGTACTCACAGAAGATAAAGCTCTGGGTGACTACTTTGAGCAGGTTGTAGCGGCCTCACCGGCGCAGGATCGTACAACCAGGGCCAAAGCGGCCGCTAACCTGGTTCTCAATGATGTTGCGCGCCTCTTGAGAGCGCACTCCATCAGCATCCAGGAAAATTTGCTTACTCCCGCTGCCTCGGCGAACTTGCTAGATTTGCTCGATGCTGACCGCATCACAGGCAGGCAAGCAAAGGATATTGTAGAGGAAGCCTTCATATCTGGTAAAATGCCCGAAACCATCGTCAATGAAAGGGGCATCCAGCCCCCCATCAGCGATGAAGGTGAACTAGAACACATCATAGAGGAGGTGATCGCTAACAATCCTAAAGCGGCCAGTGACTATCGCGCCGGCAAAATAAATGCATTGAAGGCGTTGATAGGTCAGGTTATGAAAGAAACTCGCGGCCAGGCCAGGGCCGATAGTGTGCGTACATTACTCATCAAAAACCTGGACGAAATGTAGGGACGCCTCCGGGCGTCCGGTGCCAAACCACAAGACCACAAAGAAGTGAAGAAAGGTGGGATTGATTCCCATGTACGACGAAGTTAAACCCCTGAATCCCTATCATATGGCGGTTCAGCAGTTTGAGGCTGCCGCTGAAAAACTGAACCTTACCGAAGATATGCGCGAGATTCTGCGACAGCCCAAACGCGAACTTGCCGTAAATTTCCCGGTGCGCCTGGATAATGGCCGCATTAAGACATTCACGGGCTATCGTGTTCAGCACAACGTCAATCGCGGCCCGGCGAAAGGCGGTATTCGCTATAGCCCGGAGGTGACGCTGGATGAAGTGAAAGCGCTGGCAATGTGGATGACCTGGAAATGCGCTGTTGTTGGTATTCCCTATGGCGGCGCGAAAGGCGGCGTTATCTGCGACCCTAAGCATATGAGTCCGGCTGAATTGGAGCGCCTCACGCGCCGCTATGCCACAGAGATTTCTATGATCATTGGCCCGCATAGCGATATTCCCGCGCCCGATGTCAACACCAACTCTCAGGTCATGGCGTGGATCATGGATACCTACTCGATGCACGAGGGCTACTCCATCCCCGCGGTCGTCACGGGCAAACCACTTTCCATTGGTGGCAGCGAGGGTCGCAATGACGCCACCGCGACTGGCGTCCTGTTTGTAACTCGCCAGGCTGCCCTGCGGCTCGGCATGCCTCTCAAAGGCGCGCGTGTCAGCATCCAGGGCTATGGTAATGCAGGCTCAATTGCTGCGCGCCTCTTCCATAATGAAGGCTGCAAGGTTGTCGCTGTAAGTGATACTCGCGGCGGCATCTACAACGAGGCCGGACTAGATCCCGCCGCCGTCTTGCGCTACAAGCAGGAACGTGGCAGCGTGCTCGGCTTTCCGGGCGCGCAGGCGGTCGGCATCCAGGATGTCCTCGAAGTGCCATGCGATGTCCTGATCCCCGCTGCAACCGAAGGCGTGATTACAAAGGCCAATGCTGATCGCGTGCAGGCGCGTATTGTCTCCGAAGCCGCCAACGGCCCTACCACACCTGAGGCCGATGCCATCCTCTTCAAAAAAGGCACGGTGATCATTCCCGACATCCTCGCCAACGCGGGCGGCGTCACCGTCAGCTACTTTGAATGGGTGCAGGACCTGCAAAGCTTCTTCTGGGGTGTAGAAGAGATCACCCGGAAGCTCGAAGTAATCATGAACCGCGCCTTCAGCGCAGTTGCGGAAAAGGCCGATCAATCCTCTTGCGATATGCGCCTGGCTGCTAACATGCTGGCCATCGCGCGTGTAGCCGAGGCAACGCAGATTCGCGGCATCTACCCGTAATTTACCTCCTGATTACGAGGGCGGGGACCAAGGGCACCTACACGAACAGGGCGCCGACCAGGGCAGCCCGTACCCTGTACGAAGCATAAGGCGCACCCGTATAGGGTACGGGCGAGGGCTTGTCCCCGCCCTGGGAGTGGCGCGGGAGGCAGGCTCCTCCCCGCCCTGGGGTGGTTAAAAGCGTGGTCCTCGCTTTGGTTTCTTCACGGGCGGCTTGGGTGGTTTGACCTGCCTTCCAGGCTTGGGCTTCTTGCGCCCACGCGCGGGCCACTCGTCCTCGTCTTCCTCCTCCTCTTCTTCATCGAAGAATTCCTCGTCCTCATCAAGCTCTTCCGCCTCTTCGACGGGCGCCAGGCCGAGGTCATCGGACTCCAGTTCCAGGTTGTCGTCAACAACGATATTGGGGATATCCTCGTCCTCAAGGTCGGTGACCAGGTCGAGGTTAATCTCTTCAGGCTCAGTAAACTCGTCGTCCGCGTAGGTCGACTCTGCCACCGCTGTTGCGCGCGTCTCTTTGTAACCGTCTACTGGCGAGGTTGCGCTGACCCGCGCGCCCTTGCGCCCAATAGGGGTGGGTTCTGGCAGATCAGCTT
>DATGGW010000352.1:0-8004 GCA_035308345.1 Ktedonobacteraceae bacterium
CGCCCAATAAGCGTCAAGTTACGATGCCGCCAGAGGTCTCCACGAGCCGATAAGAGGTACTCAAGCGCGTCTGCCTCCGGGGAATGGAACAGCCCCCGCGCAGGGCATTCGTGATCAGACGCAGCGCCTTGCCCAACGGCAGATGTCCAGTCAAGCCGTGAACCAGGGTCGGCACCTGATCGCGGATGACCTGCGCGGCTCCCACCAGTGAGCGGTGCGGGTCGTCCCAGCAGGAGAGCAAGAGCAGCCAATGTTGCACCAGCATCCCCAGCAGTTTGGCATACAGTTCGCACAAGATGCGCGCCGGGTTGGCCGTTTGCCAGGTATCGATCTGGCCCAGGTCTTTCCAGAGCTTCCACAACAGTTCGACTTGCCAGCGCGCCCGCAGCAAGGCCAGCGCCTCCTCGGCGCTCAAGAGACTCAGCGGCACATTGGTCAGCACGATCATCCATTGAGCCAGCTCCCATTGTCGCGGGCTGATGGCCTTGCTCTGCTTATGGGCGGCCTCCTGAAGCCGCTCGCGCCGCCGCTGGACCACCTCCTTCGGCATTTTGCGTCCAATCAGGCGAGCTGGCACTTGCTTGCTGGCTCCTAAGCAGACCGGCACATCCAGCGTCTCCTGCTCAGCTGGCGGCACGAGTGCCAGCACATCGACTTGCTTGCCCGCCTCCGTCCAGACCGTGACCGGCTCTTTGTAGCCCAACAAGAAGTAGACCCCCTGTTTGGCGAGTTGACTCAGCCACGTCAAGGCAAAGTAGCCGACATCGCCGATCCACAAGCTGCCGCGCGCCATTGACTGCTCGCGCAACGGGCTCCGCGTTTCCGACTGCCGTCCGTCTTGCAGGCACGGCCCCGCGAGCGCGCCGGTGAGCAGATCCCAGCGCACCGTCAGTTTGAGGGCCGCCACCGCTCCACTGCCTCCACAGCCCTGCCAGATCTCTTTGAGCGCGGCGGGCAAGGCGATCGTGCTGCCATCTTCGAGCAGCACCGCGCTGAAGCGCTGGAGCAACGGGAGAGACACCGCCTGAGCGCACACCAAAAATTGGACCCCGCGCCGCAACACCGCCAGCACCCACTCGGCCGTCGCCATCGTGAACCGCTCTTCAATCGCTTGTTTGCTCACTCTCAGATCCAACGACCCGGCGAAGCGTGCCAAAAAGCTCGGCCCCCCATGCGGGTTCTTGAGCCAGCCAAACACCAACAGTTGCAACAGGCTGGCTGCCGAGAAGACTCGCTGGCGTTGGATCACTCCCGCCTCCTGCGCCAGGCGAGCCGCCTCCACCACAAACAGCCGCCGAAGCATCCCACTCAGACGTGGGATACTAGCCATACCGATGCTCCTTTCGTGAGGTGATGAGTCGTAGAATATCTCTATCATCTCACATGAGCATCGTTTTGTCCGCTGCTCCCCTCTCTAACCTCTTCCTCTCTTCGCTTAACTTAACGCTTATTGGGCGCACCCTTGCGGTCGCCCTGGTACTCCTTAATTGTTCTTCTCTTTATCGCGGTTGATGCGTAGAATCTTCAGCATGTATTGTTCGGAGTTCAGGTAGTAGGGATTGCGCTTGATATACTTTCCAACGACGGCGATGGGGTGCAGTTTGAGCATTTCGACTACCAGGTTTGGCAGCAGTTTGCTATGGTCGTAGTGCATCAAGGCGATGATCGGCGCATTCTGGAAAGTAAAGACTGCATCGGAAGCCGCTTCATATTTCAGAATCTGTTCGGGCATGGCTATGTCTTTGGTGAGCCAGGTCATATCAATAGAAATACGCACGGCCTGCCAGCCCTCTCTGAGAGCTTGCGCGATAAAGGTCTGGTGGGAGGACAACAGAAAATAAGGATCGAAGCGTTTGCCGTTTGCTAAAAATAGCTCGCGTTCCTCGTGTAATACCAGTTGCCCACCTGCAATGGCCTCATCTACATCAATCTGCAACTTGGTGAGTTCGTCGCGCAGTTCTTTTACCTGCGCTGGCGCGGCTGCAAACATGCATTTTTCGGAGAGAGAAAGCCCCACCCGCATCAAACGAGCGGTCACCCCTGGAATTTCGGTCACCTTACTATAAAGTTGGCAGATATGTGAGCCAGGTGGAATACGCTCCGTCTTGCCTTCAACGCTCAGATCCATTACGGTTCCTCCACTGGTTATTGCTGACCTCTTTGGGCCTTCCACGCTCGTCTGATACGAGCTGACCGGTTATTAACCAGAATAATTAACCAACCCAGTATACCAAAAATACACATGCCGGAGAGAAATGCAAAAGCGAACATCATGAATATGCTCTGCAACGATGTCGTTATAAGAGCCGCTATCACGACGATCAGCAGCGACATAAAGAGAGGGGTAATTACTGCCCATGCCAGCATGACGCGCACGCTCTGCCTGTATGTGAGCGACTCTTCTCCGCTGTAGGGGAAAAGGAAACGCCGCATCAACGAATAGCGCCGGGTGTTTTGCATATGGTTATGTTTGCCTTTCCTTCTGCCGGCGCGCAAGCCAACGCTGCAATATCTCCTCTGCCTGGGTAAGGATGTTCACCTCGTTCTGATAGGTCAGGTGACGAAATGCTTCTGGTAGTGGAAACCAGGCCACGCTATCATACTCATGGTCGTGCAAGGAGATATCTCCCCCAACAGCTTCAAACAAAAAATGTCGCACCTGTTTATAAAATCTTACCTGGTCGCGAATGAATGAATAGGAGATTAAGCCGATATAGGTAATTAACTGTACTTCTAAGCCAGTTTCTTCTTGTACTTCTCGCACTGCTACCTGCTCGATGGTTTCTCCGGAACGCGGCGTTCCCTTGGGCAAAGTCCACATCCCCTGTTGACTGCGCCCCACCAGCGCCACTTCTACCGGTGTACGCTCAGAAGCCTCTCTTTTCAACTGGAAATCAGCACGCGCGTTATTGTTGTTCTGCCCCGGTACGGGGGCGAGCCGAAAAACAACGCCACCCGCAGAATATGCTCGGATTGTCTGATGTCGCTCCATCACTTACGAAGTGCCTTCCCATAACCCCTGAATTTGGGACGCCTGCATGCAGAAAGAATGTAGCGCGGCGAGACTCTCGCCGCGCACCATCGCTGTTTTATCACTGTGTTTGGAAGTATAGCCAATACGTACTGGTGTGTCAAGAGAGCGAGCGGCGAATGACTTCCAGGTTCTTCGCAGGTGTCTCTGGGGGAATCGAGCAGCCGGGCGCCAGCAAGAAATGCCTGCCGCCGGTCAGTTCCAGCGCTTTCGCCACTTCTTCCTGCACCTGGTCGGGTACTCCGCTCTTGAGCGTTGTTTTCTCGCTGATGCCGCCCATCACCGCTTTCCCAGAACGCTTTTTACCTTCGCCGAGATCCGGGTTGCCCTCCACGGTTGCGGCCCAGCTTATAGCATGTACCGGGTAGGATTCCAGGAGATCAAAGTAGATGTGAGAGCCACAATTATGTAGGATATTAAACTGGCTCCTGCTCTTAATGGCATCGAGAAACTCCAGGTCATACTGTTCACCAAATTCACGATACTGGTCGGGGGTTAGCATACCTTCAGCAGCCCAGCCATTGGTGGCGTAGAAAATACCACTCGCGCCCTGTTCCAGGCAGGCAATGGCATAGTTGGTGAAGGTTTCGATGATCACACGCAGTGCGGCATGCATGGCGCCGCGGTCCTCGCGGACGCTATGCAAGACAGCCTGTTTATTGTTTCCTGCCAGGTATTGGGCGACCCCAAGCGGGCAGAAGATTGTTTGCACGAAGTAGGCATCATAGCCGATGGAATGATTTATCATCTGCAACGCGCGCAGCTGCTCACCCAGCGCGCCCTGGTCTGCTTCAAGCGGACGGATGCGCTTCCAGTCGGAGGCGTTTTTGATGGGGGTGTCCTCGAATACCGGCGCTTTGTACTGCTCGCCGGAAGGCCGCACTTTGACACCCCAACCCTCGACATGGTAACAGGCGCGCGGGTTAACTTTCATATAGTCCCAGTCGTAGCGTGTGAAGTTTTCTACCATCGCTTCGGACAGCGTGTTTGGATTCCATTCGCGTGCAAAGTCATGCCCCCACATACTGGCGGGCACACGATCTACCGGGTCGCCGCGCAGGGCGGCATCAACACGTTCTTTTTTATTCATATTACGACTCCAGTTCTTTGAAACGATAGCCAATGCCACGTTCCGTCAAAATATACTTGGGATGAGCCGGGTCTTTTTCAATCTTTTGTCGCAGGTAGGTAATGTACAGGCGCAGGTAATGCGCTTCATCACGATATTCGCGTCCCCATACTTTCGAGAGCAGCGTTTCATGAGTTAGCAGTCGGCCTGCATTGCTGACAAGGTGATAGAGGAGGCGATATTCTGTGGGCCGCAGGACGACTTTCTGCCCGCGCGCGATCACTTCACGTTTTGTGAAATCGATCTTGAGATCATCGTCAACCTCGATAACCGTTTTGCGGGCGGGCGTGGCCATATAGGAGCGGCGCAGCAGCGCGCGAATGCGCGAAAGTAGCTCGCGTGGACTGGCGGTCTTGGCAAGGTAGTCATCCGCCCCCAGGTCAAGCCCATGTATCTTGTCCTGCTCCGTCTGGCGCACCGTGAGCATGATAACGGGAACGGTTGAAACTTCGCGCATATGGCGCAGGGTCTCAAAGCCGTCCATTTCTGGCATCATCACATCCATCACGACTAAATCGGGCAGATGTTCGCGTAGTTGATCTATGGCCTCGATACCATTACTGGCTTCAAGCACGCGATACCGTTCTAATTCCAGGTTCATGCGCACATAATCACGGATGCGCGGTTCGTCATCCACGACCAGAATGGTCATATCACGTTGATCAAAGGAATCCTTCTCCATCAAAACACCACCATAGGTACATGCGCTTTCTCTTCACGAGGTAAGCTAAATGAAAACGTTGAACCTTGATGCAGGATACTTTCAACCCGGATGTATCCCCCATGCGCTTCAACAATCGCACGGCAGATGTATAAACCCAGCCCGGCTCCCTGAGTCGAGCTTGAGAGACTATTACCAACGCGGTGAAAACGCTCAAATATCCGCTCCTGGTCGCGCAGCGAAATTCCCATGCCGACATCACTCACGCTCACAATGACTTCATCGCTGGTTGAACGGCAGGAGACCGTCACCACGCGCCTTTTCGGCGAATATTTTATAGCATTATCCAGCAGATTTTGTAGCACTTCTTCGATACGATCACGATCCGCCATGACAGTTGGCAGGTGCGCCGGTAAGTCAAGTTTGACCGTCACTTCTGGACTTTTAACGCGCAGACGCAGCGCGACTTTTTGCACCAGGCTGGATAAATCGAGCGGCGCGATTTCCATTTGCAGGCCGCCAGCCTGTATTCGCGAAGCATATAACAGGTTGCCCACCATTTTATTCAAGCTATCTGCCTCTTCTTCAATAGCCTGCAATCGCGAACGCAGCGTTTCCGGCTCGAGCGTTGCATCTGGACGCGCCAGGGTTGAGGCATAGCCTTTGATGATGGCAATGGGCGTTTGCAGTTCATGCGAGATTACCGAGATAAAGGTTGAACGCTGCTCCTCCTGCTCGCGCTCGCGGGAAATATCGCGCATAGTAAGAATACCACCGATTGGCTCACCTCTGCTTGAGCGCACGTATGAAGCTGTGACAAAGACATCGAAACGCTGCCCATCTCGTGTTGTCATCACCATCTCCTGATGCACATTGCTCTGAGCAGTAAGCGCGCGAGCAAATAGCGAATCGCGCGTGCCAGGTTCGTTACCCTGGCGATCCTGCGGGCGCAGGGTCTCATAATAGTGTTTGCCCAGCACTTCACTTTCAAGCCAGCCAGTCAGGCGCTCCATCGCGGGGTTAAAATCAACGATGCGCAGTTGCGTATCAACCGTCAGGATGCCCTCGGCGCTCTGCTGGAAGATGGCCGCCAGGCGATTCTGCTCTTTCAGCAATACCTGCGTCTTCAACGCAGATCGAATACCTGCTGCCAGGTGCGCGATAAACAGCGGCAGCGCCTCTTGTTCTCCATTCGCCGCCTCAAAGCAGGATTGCGCCCCACACTGACGCACATAGTGCAGCCTGCCCAATACGCCTGCATGATCGTGCACCAGCATAGAGCATCGTTCAAATCTTGCCGGCTGCTCTTCTTCGACATGCACGTCGATCATCCCCAGCCGCGAAACTAGCTCCCCCGGTATGGCATCCACTACCTGAGGATGCGCCATATCCGGTTGATCGTGATCTTGCACGAACGCTAGCAGCCGGGCGCAGCCTGAATCATCCAGGCGATAGACGGTATATTCGGTGCTGCTCAGGGGATCAAAGGCTTCGTTCGATACGACAAAAACGCCTGCCTCACCGCGTAATAAGCGAATCGCGCTGCCAACAAGAATGGCGATTTGATCGTACAAATCCTCGGACTGTTGTACCAGGGACAAGGACATTGGAGACTCCAACCCATTATAACCACTTGCCAGTATTTTGTGACGGTGCTATTGTAACACACATAGAGAAAGTTGTAACACCCAAAAAGGCGGCTTGCCATGCGTTTCGATATTTTCACGCTTTTTCCTGAAATGTTCCAGGGGCCGTTTTCAGAAAGCATCCTCAAACGCGCCCAGGAACGAGGTCTATTAAGCATTGCATTCCACAATATCCGTGACGCCACTACCGATAAACATCACGTGGTCGATGACTATCCCTATGGTGGCGGCGCAGGTATGGTTATGAAACCCGACCCCATTTTCGCCGCAGTCGAAACCGTTTACAAGAGAGGGCCGATCATCCTGTTGACGCCGCAGGGCCGCCTCTTTAACCAGCAGGTGGCGCGTGAGTTAGCGCAGCAAGAATGTATCACGCTCATCTGTGGGCACTACGAAGGCGTCGATGAGCGCGTGCGCCAGCACCTTGTCACCGACGAACTCTCCATCGGCGATTATGTGCTGACAGGCGGCGAACTGGCTGCTATGATCGTAGTAGATGCCACCAGCCGCCTCATTCCTGGTGTGCTGGGAGGCGAGGATTCAATCCTGGAAGAGTCACATAGCGGTGGATTGCTGGAGTATCCACACTACACACGCCCCCCCGATTTTCGCGGCTGGCGCGTCCCCGACATGCTCTTATCGGGCAACCACGCGGAGATTGCGAAGTGGCGGCGCAAAGAATCACTCAGAAGGACGAGGGAGCGGCGACCCGATTTGTTCGCGAAGCTGGATTTAAGTGGCAAAGAGGATGCGAAACTGCTGAGGGAGTTGGAGAGGGAAATTTAGAGCTAGCAAGCAATATGCTACCTATCTCCTTGTCTCTCATCTCCACGTCCCGAACTATTCGATTGCTGGTTGCCCCCCATTCCCTGTTTCTTCAAAAACTCCTCACGAGCTTTCTCTTCGGCGATGATGTCAGCCGCTTCATCGGCCATCGTGCGGCCTTCGCCGCCATGCCTGTCGCGTTTGTCGAAGACTTCGCGCGAGCGGCCGACTGACTCGATGCGCCCGATGACTCCGCGCTCTTCCAACAGGTCGATCAGACGCGCGGCACGAGAGTAGCCGATGCGTAGGCGGCGCTGTAAGAGCGAGATCGAGGCGCGTTCGTACTCCTGCACCACTTGCTCGGCCTGCTCGAATAGTTCATCGTCCAGTTCGTATTCGTCTGAGATATGCTCGCTAAGCTCCCAGCCAGGTTCAACCGCTGGCGGGATCACTACGCCAGGCGCAACTTTTGCTCCTTGCACGGAAGCGACGGCGGCGGCATGCTCCAGCGCCTGTTGTTTCCAGTAGGATACCAGCCTTTCAGCTTCATCATCGGCGACAAATGCGCCCTGGATGCGTTCAGGCTTGCCCGCGTCCGCCGGGAGATAGAGCATGTCGCCGCGACCCAGCAGGCGTTCCGCGCCGCCCATGTCGATGATGGTGCGCGAATCGACGGCGGAACTGACCATGAAGGAGATGCGCGTCGGGATGTTGGCCTTGATGAGGCCGGTGATGACATCCACCGAGGGACGCTGCGTGGCGATAATCAGGT
>DATGGW010000353.1:0-14964 GCA_035308345.1 Ktedonobacteraceae bacterium
GCATCACGCGCACGGCTGGAACGACTTCCCATTACAGGACTATCTGGCTAAACGTCTTGATAGACCTTGTATAATAGATAACAATGCGAATGCGGCGGCGCTGGCTGAAGTTGTCTTCGGTGCGGCGTCCGGGCCTGATAGCTTTCAGCACGCTTCCGAGCGCGTCGCGCTGTATGTTGGCCTGGGACGGGGCATTGGCGGCGGTTTAGTCGTCAACGGCAAGATTTATCACGGGGCTTCATCGACCGCCGGTGAAATCGGGCATATGCTGGTGAAAGAGCAGGGGCCAAAGTGTTCCTGCGGCAGCTATGGACACCTGGAAGGGATTGCGTCGGCGCAGGCCATTTCACGCGCTATGATCGGGCTTTCGGTTGAGTATCCTGAGACGGAGGCGGCTATTCGTCGTGTCACCGGAGCCAGGGCTGAGCGTATCACAGCCGAACAGGTCTTCCGCATGGCGGCTGCCGGCGATGCTGTTGCGCGGGGCATCATACAGGAAGTGTACACCTACCTGGGAATCGCCCTGGCGAATATTGTTCATTTAGTCAATCCGGGTGTGATTATCCTGGGTGGTCAGGTGGCGCAAGCGGGCGAATTGCTAACCCGGCCTCTACAGGAGCGCTTGCAGGATTTGTGTCTGAAAGCTGCCAGCCAATCCTTGCGCGTGTCGCAGGGCGCGCTGGGAGCGGAAGCGAACCTTGTGGGGGCGGTAACGCTGGCCTTGCAAGACATTTAAGCGAAGAGGCAAATTGTGGAAACAGGCCGGGTCATTAACAGGCGTTATCTCTTACAACGCCTGGTGAAACAGGGACAGTGCAGTGCTGTCTACCAGGGGACGGACCAGGTGTTGCAACGAGTTGTAACAGTTAAAGCGGTTCCTGCGCCCTATATTCAGGCCTATCGTGCTGCTATCAAGTTGACTGCGCATTTTTCACATCCCAACATTATCGGCCTCTATGATCTCGTCATCGAACCTGACATGCTGTACGTGGTGCAGGAGCATGTGGAGGGTGATGATTTCGCCGCTTTGCTGCAAAGGCCACTTTCGGCCTACGAGGTGGTTGATCTCAGCGGCCAGATTTGCTTGGCTCTGTTGTACGCCAGCGCTTCCACAAGCCGCGTCGCGCATGGTGACCTGACTCCCAGCGCTGTAATACGCGATCATAGCGGCCTGGTGCGCATCAATAATTTTGCCCTTCCTGCTGACCAGGCTTACTTCCAGAAATGGAGCATCATGGGCAGCGATGGTGTGATTGTCTCTGATACCGACTTACCCTGCGGTATGCTGAGCGAAGGACGACAGGCTGACGATACACGCGCTGTGGGACTGTTGCTCTATCAATTGCTCGCCAGTCGCGCGCCGGGCGCTGCCGTCGTGGAACCACGACCGGATGGCCGCCTGAGCTTCCAACGCAATGTCCCACCTGAGTTATGCGAGACGGTGGCGCGCGCTGTTGTGCGCCGGCATCCGCATGCAATCAGCACGCCTGAAGAGTTGCAGGCGGAATTAAAAACGCTGGCCGAGGCGCTGGAGCCACCACTGCTCGTGCCTATGCCTGTGACGAGTGGCTACACTTATGATGAGGCGATCTCGACCAGGCCACCTGCTGCGGCTGGCGGCGCAAAGCTGGCAGCCGCTTTACCTGTCAGGGATACCGACCACCCCGGCGGCGAGGTCTCGCCATATCAATCCGGGCAGAGTCTGAAATTGCCCGTTGCTGATATTGCGCCATCCGCGCCGACCATCGCCGACGCCGCGTTCAAGCTCGCGGCTGCGCGACGCGCAGCCTATCCTGAACCACCTGCGCAGAACCGGGGCAGTTCGCTGTGGCTCACAATCCTGTTAATCGGCCTGATTGCATTCGCGGCGTTGTTTGTGGTGGGCTACCTCATTGGGCAGTTCTTGATAAAGTGATCATACCCCTGCGATAGGATCATCCATGCCATCCATCATATAGGCATAGGACATATTACGGCTATTCCAGGCAAACCCCACTTCACCCTTGCGGTCAACTACGATCAAGCCGCCGGTACCTGTTGCACGCGCGCTGAGCGTGGCAATAGCAGAGCGAGCAGCATCGCGGGCGCTTTGCCCGCCCGCCGCGAAATCGGCGGCCCTTTTGGCGATGAGCAGGCGCACAAAATCTTCACCATGACCGGTGCAGGATACCGCCGCGTGTTCATCGGCATAGAAGCCGCAGCCCACCAGAGGTGAGTCGCCCACGCGACCGGGATACTTATTATGGATGCCGCCCGTCGAAGTGGCCGCCGCCAGCGCGCCCGACATGTCGAGCGCGACTGCGCCCACCGTGCCATGTTTGCCGGTAGTTGGGTCGGTAGGGCTATGGAAATGGACGCTGCCTACCTCGCGGCGGTAGTGGCGCGGTTCTTCCGCTTCGCTCGCGGCCTGCTGTTCCTGCCAGATCTGGAATTGTCGTTCTGTAATTAGCTCCTCAAGCGTACACTGTGTGATGCCCTGCTCCAGCGCGAACTCTTCGGCTCCCCTGCCGACAAGCAGCACATGGGGACTCTCAAGCACACTGCGCGCCAGCGAGATGGGGTTTTTGATGCGCTCGACGCCCGCGATTGCCCCTACCTGCAGCGCGTGACCGTCCATTACGCCCGAGTCCAGTTCAATATTCCCATCGCTATTCAGGCAGGCCCCTGTACCGGCATTGAATTCGGGATTATCTTCCAGCGCGCGCACAGCGGCTTCCACGGCGTCCAGCGCGGAACCGCCCGCTTGCAAGACGCGCCATCCGCTAAGCGCGGCCTCTTTGCATCCGGCCTGCGTGACGTCGTAACGGTCAGGGTTGATATTGCTTGCCCCCCCATGCACAATTATGGCTGCTGGCATTGGTACTGTCTCCCTCCTCTTTTTGAGAGCATTGTATCACGAATTTTGCCTGTTTCCCTACATTGACAAGCATATCACCTGCCTGTTACCCTTCTAATAGACTATCACAGAGAACCCCTGACGCCCCTGGTGGGCGCCAGGTCGACCTAAAGGAGCATTTTTCATGAGTCAGCCCCTCAGCGGTGTGCGTGTCCTTGACCTCTCACGTTTACTTCCGGGAGCATACGCGAGCCAGATGCTGGCCGATTTTGGCGCGGATGTCATCAAAATCGAAGAGCCTGGCAGCGGCGACTATGGGCGTTTCATGCCTCCATTTGGCGAAGGCGGCATGAGCCTGTACTTCCTGGCAATGAACCGTAACAAGCGCAGTATGACGCTGAATCTAAAAACTGACGCGGGATGTGCGATCTTCCAGCGCCTGGTGAGCCAGGCGGATGTGGTGCTGGAAAGCTTTCGACCGGGAGTAATGGAACGCCTGGGGTTGGGCTACGAGCAGCTCAAGGAGATCAACCCGCGCCTTGTCTATTGCGCGATTAGCGGCTATGGGCAGGATGGTCCTTATCGCCTGCGCGCCGGGCATGATTTGAATTATGCTGGTTACGCTGGGCTGCTGAATTATAACCGGGGGATGCGCGGCGAACCCGCCATGCCGCCTACACAATTGGGCGACCTGGCCGGCGGCAGCTTTATGGCGGTGATTGGTATCCTGACTGCGCTGCTGGGGAGAGTACAGAGTGGCGAGGGGCGCATGGTGGATGTCTCGATGACCGAGGGGGTAATGTCGCTGCTGCCATGGACTACCACTGTCTACTTGAATACGGGCGAGGCTCCCGTTCCCGGACGTTCCTCGCTGGATGGCGGGTTGCCCTGCTACAATATCTACGAGACGCAGGACGGCAAATACGTGACACTGGCCGCGCTTGAGTACAAATTCTGGCATACTTTCTGTTCGCGTATCGGGCATCTTGAGTTGCTGCCGTTCCACCAGCCTGTTGGCCCCGGAGAACGCGAGCAGGCCATCGACATCCTGCAAGCTATATTTAAGACCAGGACGCGCGACGAGTGGATCACTGAAATGGCCGATATCGATGCCTGTGTCGGGCCGGTGTATACCATCGACGAAGCGCTGAACGATCCACAGGCGCGGGCGCGCGGCGTCAGTATTACCGGCAGGACGCGCGGCGAAGGCATTGAGGAGATCACCTTCCGCACGCTCCCAAGTTTTCCGCGTATCTCAGACATGGAACAGGAACAACGTTATGCTGCGCCCGGCATGGGCGAGCACACTAACGCGCTGCTGCGCGAGGTCGGCTATAGCGATGCCGAGATCGAGCAGTTCAAAACAGGAGGCGTGATATGAGTAAGATGAACAGGCGCGCCGATGTTGAAAGAGCCGAGGGGATCATGGATGCCTACCTTGAAGACCTCAAGACGATTGTGAATATCGACTCCGGTACTTTCACCAAACCCGGCATTGACCGCGTGGGAGCCTATCTACAGGAGCGGTTCGCGGATTTCGGCTTCTCCACACATTTTGAGAAGCAGACGCAATATGGCGATCACCTGGTTGCCACGCATAGCGGCGGCAATCCAACCGGCCCGCGCCTGCTCTTCATCGGGCACATCGATACCGTTTTCTCCGAGGGTGAGGTCGCGCGCCGCCCATTCAACATCACGCAGGTCAATGGCGGGCGTATCGCTACAGGCCCAGGTGTGCTCGACATGAAATCGGGCGTCTTGATCGCTATGTACAGTCTGCACCTGTTGATCGAAGCGCAGGAGGCAGCATATCAACGTGTCACTTTCATTTGCAACAGCGATGAAGAGGTCGGCTCGCCCAGCAGTCGTCCGCTGGTGCAGGAATGGGCGCGCCAGTCCGATGCAGTGCTGGTTTTTGAACCAGGGCGAGCTGAGAGTACGGTTGTTTCTTCGCGGCGCGGCTGCGGGCAATACCGTGTCGAAGTGCATGGGCTTTCTGCGCACGCGGGCGTCGAGCCGCAGCGCGGGCGTAATGCGATCCTCGAACTCTCGTACCAGGTGCAGAAAATGCAAGCCCTGAACGGCATGGTTCCCGGCACTACACTCAGCGTAGGCATCATTCACGGCGGCGAGCGCACCAACGTGGTGCCTGACTACGCCTACTTCGACATGGACGCGCGCGCCAGCGATAAGACTGGACAACAGGCGTTAGAAGCCGCCATGCAGCAGGTGGTATCTCAGAACAAGTTGCAGGGAACGCGCATCACGCTCAGTGGCAGCATGCTCTGTCAACCGTTTGAACGCAACAAAGCCAACGAAAGAATGGTGCAGCTTGCCAGGGAAGCAGGCAGCGAACTGGGCCTGAAAATACAGGACGTAAGCAGCGGAGGAGCATCCGACGCCAACACCACCGCCGCCATGGGCATTCCCACCCTTGATGGTCTTGGCGCAGGCGGCGGTCTGGCGCATAATCCCGGAGAATATATCGAACTTGACTATTTGCCGATAAGGATTGCATTGGTGATGGGGCTGATAAGGAGGATTTAGCATGAAAGTCGGCAAACCCAACATACACAACTTACCCATCAATGACATTACCGGCCTGGGCGCGTATGCACAACAACTGCAGCAGGAGGCTGAGGCGCGCGGTGAAACGCTGCCGCCAGCCGCGCGCCTGCACATCGGTGAACCGAGCTTTCGCACTCCTGAGCATATCCGGCAGGCCGCCGTCGAGTCGATACAACACGAGCCGCTGACTTATGGCCCGGCTGCCGGCTGGCCCTGGCTGCGGGAATTGTTAGCGGAGAAGATTGCGCGCGTGGATGGCTATCGCGTGGAGCCGGAAAATGTTGCCATCGCTATGGGCGGCACGGGCGCGATCCAGTCGGCCTTCCTGGCTACACTCGATGAGGGCGACGAGGCGTTGATACCCGATCCGCACTGGCCGCATTACGGTATGCAGCTTGCCGCGTGCGGCGCGAAGATGGTTGGCTATACGCTCAATCCACAGCAGGAGTGGCTGCCAGATATCGCGCAGCTCGAACGGCTGGTTACGCCGCGCACGCGCCTGCTGCTCATCAACAGTCCCGGCAATCCCACCGGAGCGGTCTTTCCGGCTGCGCTTGTGGCTGACCTGCTCGACTTTGCGCGTCGTCATGATCTCTATCTGCTCTCCGACGAGTGCTACGACGAAATCGTATTCGAGGGTCAGCACCTCAGCCCGGCCTCGCTGCTGGCGGCGGATGAGTTCAACGAGGGACGAGTGATCTGTGTCTACACCTTCTCGAAAAGCTATGCTATGACCGGCTGGCGTATCGGCTACCTCGTGATGGGCACAGAGCTGCTAAAAACCGTCTCCTATGTGCTGGATGCCAGCTATACCAATATCAGTACAGCTATCCAGCGTGCGGCTGCGGCGGCGCTATCCGGCTCGCAGGCATGCGTGAGCGAGATGCGCGACGCCTATCGCCATCGTCGCGATCTTGCGGTGAGCCTGCTTAAAGATCATGGTCGCTATGTGTATACTCCACACGGCGCATTTTATATCCTCGTCGATATAAGCAATCCTCAATATCCACAGCGGCATGCGCGCCAGTTCGCGTTAGACCTGCTGCGCGAAAGTAATATCACCGTCGCCCCTGGCAGCGCTTTTGGCGTGGCGGCAGGCCACTACGCGCGCGTCTCTCTGGCAGCCTCGGATGCGGAGATCGAACGCGGCGTGCGCGAGATTTGTCGCTTTGCCGGTAAATAACATCATTTATACGCCACCACGCCATAGGCTTCCGCTTTGCGCACCACGCGCGAGAAGCCCGCTTCTTGCAGGCGGCGCAGCGCGCCTTTCGTTATGCCGCCGCTTGCCTTGCTCCTGGGGTCGCCAATGTAGTGAAAGAGACGCCCGCCGCGTTTGAGGATACGATGAAGCTGCCGGTAGAACGCGCCGGCATAAAGATCGCCCGCCAGACTAAAGGTTGGCGGATCGTGGATGATGCGCGCAAAATTCTCATCATCGAAGGTTTGTACTACCTCGAAGGCATCGCCCATGATCTGGTGAATTTTTGGGTTGTCAAAGAGCGCGCGCGACCAGGGATTGAGGCGCGCTATCTCCTGCGCGCCTGGATCAAGTTCGATTGTGACAACTTCATCAGCGGTCTTTGCCGCTTCGATAGCTGTATAACCCAATCCCGTTGCAGTATCTAGCACGCGCCCGGTAACAGGCGCAATGGCGGCAATCTTCCCGCGTGTATCCTGCATAGGGTCGATATCCTTGATGCGATGCATCACAAAGCCTGCGATCAACATACTGGGCGCGCCTCTTGTGGGCAACAGGCTACACATGCGATTGGTATATTCTGAAAATACCTTGATAGGCCTGGCGGCATTATCCTCTACCAGGAAGCAATTGACTTCTGATTTGCTGATCTTCTCTACGCTCTGCCAGTCCAGGCGTTCGCCGCCGGGGAAGTCTATACCCTCATTTGTCAACGTTACTATAACGGTGCTAAGTCCTAAATCCGGTGAAATGTCGCTGGATATCTGCCCCTTGCGCCTGGCATCGAGTAATGGCTCGACCTGGACGTAGGATAGAACGATTGATTGGGTCATGTAATGCTTACTCCTACATTGGCTGCCACACCTGCACGGTGTTGTCTGTGCCGCCTGATGCAATGTATTTGCCGTCCGGCGACCAGGCCACTGTTTCGACCTGTTGACCGGAGGTGAAGTGGCCTAAGTAGAAGTCGAGGTGGCCGCGATAGGTGTACTCGTGGCTGCCGGTCAGCGCGTCCCATACCTGCACAGTGCCATCCGCGCCGCCTGATGCTATGCGTTTACCGTCGGGCGACCAGGCTACTGTGAACACACCGTCTATATGACCGGTATAGGTATACACGCTTGTCTGCGCAGCCACGTCCAATACTTGTACGGTGAGGTTATCTCTGCCGACTGCAAGGTATTTGCCATCTGGAGAGAAGGCGACTGCGTTAGCTTGCCCTCCCTGTGGACCATAGTTGCCAACGATTTTAGCGGTTGCTGCATCCAACAATATGGCCTGCCCGGCTCCGCCTATGGCGAGATACTTGCCATTGGGAGAAAAAGCGACAGCATTCAAGGCTGCTGGCTCACCTCGCGCGGATGGCGAACTGATGATATTGGATACAACATGTTGCCCTGTAAAGGCATCCCAGACCTGCAGGGTGCCGTCATCGCTGATCGAGGCGATGCGCTGGCCATCGGGCGACCATGCCAGGCCGGAGACGACGTTGGTATGCCCGCGATAGGTGTAGACGCGCGCCCCACTCGTCGAGTTCCAGATCTGCACAGTAGTATCGACGCTGCCGGTAGCGATGTATTGACCATTGGGCGACCATGCCAGCGCCAGCACATCAGAGGAGTGACCGCGATAGGTAAGCACATGGCTGCCATCGCTGGCGTCCCATACCTGCGCGGTTTGATCGCCACTGGCAGAGGCAATGCGTTTGCCATCGGGCGACCAGGCTACGGCGCTGACGTAATCCGAATGCCCGCTGTAGGTGAAGTGTTTGGGCGGCGTGACGAAATGCACGATAAAGGCGATTTCATCGTTCACGTTGGTGAACAAAAGGAGGACAGCAACCAGTATAACCACGATTGCGAGGATGATGTAGAGACGCCCGTGTGAGCGGCGCTGTGGCGCGGGTGTGAGCTTTTTTTCCAGAATGGACATGAGCGAAAGCGTCTCCTTTGATCGTGGTAGCAATACACGTAATTATACTACGTGGGTATCTATACGGCGTTCACAGGATGCCAGGGCGACCCCGAGGGTCTCGCTACGCAGTAGCTCCCCTACCCTATACGTTTACCGCGCATTCCCATCCTTTCGTGTATAGTAGGGGCGACCCTCGCGGTCGCCCTGGAAGCTCTTGCTTCACCTCAGAAAGTGGACTATAATGGCTGGGCATCTATTGCGTGATTGGCGCAACAAGCGCAAACCAGTATATCAATTGACGGGAATTGGAAGCGACATGCAAATCAGTGAACCTGCCGAGTACGCCATATTAGGATTGCTTGAGAGTCAGCCTATGCATGGCTACGAGATGTTCCAGCAGTTTCAGAGCGGCATCCTGGGGCAGATTGTGCGCCTCGAAATGAGCCAGATGTACGCGTTCCTCAAAAAACTGGAGCGTCTGCAATATATCGAGGCCGAGTTGGAAGCGCAGGGGGTGCGCCCGCCGCGCAAGATCTTTCATCTCACAGAACTGGGACGCGCTACATTCCACGAGTGGCTCACCATGCCAGTCGAGCGTCCGCGCGAGATTCGCGTGCTTTTCCTTATCAAACTTTATTTCGCACAATCGCTTTTTCCCAACCAGATGCCGCGCCTGATTGACCTGGAAGTAGCCACCTGCGAGAAATTTCTAGCCCATCTCGAGGCGCAGCGTCTCCCGCATGCGCCGTCCAGCGATAAGGCTTTCCTCGATCACGTGGTGCTGCGCAGTCGCATTCACCAGACGCGCGCCCTGCTCGACTGGCTGCACGAATTGCAGGCTGAGTTCGCGAGCATGAGGTAGTGATGTTTGACGCTCTTCCATGCCTATGCTACTATCTATCATGAGGCACGTTACCAATTTTTCAGTATTCTTTAATGCGTGTTGGCTATAGAGTTGAGGTTCGATATGCAGTTCTTATCTGTTACGATTGCGTCATCTGCGGGAGTCTCAGGTCTGATGATTATGTCGGATTATTTCTTCGTCGCCGCAGCCTGCCTGCTGGTTGTCATGACGCTGGCGTATCTCTGGTATACCATTAGTTCGGCGCGGCTGGCAAAAAATCTGGCGGTTGCGCAGGTACTCGCGCAATCACAGAGGCGTGGCCAGGCTAGCAAAGCTAAAGTGGCTGCCGCGGTTGTGGGTGAGAGCGGCGGCGTTACCACGCTGGCGAAAAGCGATGTAGTGATGCACGAGCAGGCCGATGGCGAGAAGCCTATCGCGCTCAACCGCGGTATCATTCTCATCGGGCGTACCGGCACTATTTTCGGCTGGCTCACCGTTTTCATGCTGGGCATGTCGCTGCTTTTCCGCGCCATTGTAGAGCAGCACGCGCCGTGGAGCAATCTGTACGAGTTTAGCCTGAGCTTCACGACTGCTCTATTGTTGTGCTACCTGATCTTCGAGGCGCGTTTCCACGAGCGAGTGCGCGCCTGGGGCCTTTACATCGGCGTGCTATCGATTGTGACGCTTGGCATCGCTGTCTACCTCGGCATCACCTACAACATGATTAACGGCTCTACGGAGTTGATACCCGCGCTGCAAGACAAGCCTATCCTGGCTATTCACGTTGCAACGGCTATTTTCGCTTACTCATTGTTCAGCGTGGCTTTTGGTGCGGGCCTGGTAATGCTGGCGCAGGGTGGCGAGGGTCGCCGTCACGCATGGCTCCCCTCGGCGGAAGCTGCCGACGAACTGGCGTATAAGGCCGTCATTGTCGGTTTCCCACTGCTTGCGCTTACGCTCATCCTGGGCGCGTACTGGGCCAACTACGCCTGGGGCCACTATTGGAGCTGGGACCCCAAAGAAACTTCGGCGCTGGTGACATGGCTGCTCTACGCGGTCTACCTGCACGCGCGCGGCATCCGTGGCTGGCGCGGCAAGCGTATCGCCTGGCTGCTGACCCTGGGCTTCGCAGCTACCCTGTTCACCTATTACGGAGTCAGTTTCTTTGTGCCAAGCCTGCACAGCTACGCTACGCCGCATTAGGTCTTCATGTCTATTGATCACGCATGTAAAGAGCGCAATCATCGAGCGTGAGACAATCACAGCGAGAGCGACTATCTTCCACTTACCAGAATTTTCTCGGCTGCCGGAACGACCTCAGTAGCGAGCAAATCAAACGGCTCCAGGTTGGAGACGTTTTGCAGGCTGAAGATAGCCTGGTCAATGCCCAGTTCTGCCTGTTGTGCCAGGTGTTCCAGCAGGGCGGCAGGTGTGGTAGAACCGTCGCGCCCGTCGCGTGTCAACCTGTACGAACTGAGCGTAGTCTTCTCGATCTGCTCGTAGGGGCGTCCGATGGCAGCGCAATGCTCGCGCAGGACGTCCAGTTTGCGCTTGATCTCCGGCAGTGGCAGGCGCGCGAAAAGGTTGCAGGCATCAGCGTACTGCGCAACCAGTCGCAGTGTTTTGCGCTCGCCTGTGCCGCCTATGAGGATGGGCGGATGCGGCTTCTGCACAGGCTGTGGCGAGGCGAGCGGGCGCGCAAGCTGGTAGTGTTTGCCCTCGTAGGGGGCGTCGTTGCCGGCCCACATCTGGTGCGCAATTTGCAGCGTCTCTTCCAATCGCTCGAAGCGTTCGGCGAGCGGCGGGAACGGTACGCCCAGGCCGCGATGCTCTTCCTCATTCCAGGCCGCGCCAATGCCCAGATAAGCGCGCCCATGCGAAAGCACATCGAGCGTGGTAACAGTTTTCACCAGGATGCCAGGATGACGATAAGTCACGCCCGTCACCATCGTACCAAGCTTGATACGGTTAGTGCGCCCGGCTGCGAAAGCCAGCGCGCTATATCCCTCGAGCATCTCATTTTCGGACGGTCCGACGCTTCGTATCTGGAAGAAGTGATCCATCACCCACAGACTATACATTCCCGCGCGTTCGGCGCGTTCAGCTATCAATCCAAAAGTATCGCCCAGTTGCTCCTGCCCGCCGGGCCAGGTAAAGTTGGGGACTTGTAATCCAAGTCGCATAAGGTTGTGTTCTCCGTTCTGGTTTGGTTGTGTGGAACCTTGCTTACTTTTGTATAGGTATTATACAAAGGAAAGTGGCAAGAGAGCAAGGTGAACTTCCACACTTGACGCCCTTTCACCCATCCCATAGAATGAAGACAAGACACCAGCGCCACACGACGTATCATCTGTATTCCACACATCAGGAAGTGAGCCATGCGCGTGAGGAGGGCCAATGACAACAGCACATACCAGGGATGAGTGGTTGAGCCTGAGCGAGGCTGCCGAGATGCTGGGTATTCACCCGGCGACCGTGCGTCTGTGGGCGGATCGCAACGAAATTCCATCGCGCCGCACCAATGGGGGGCATCGCCGTTTTCGCCGCGCGGACATCGAAGCTCGCATGCGCCAGGAAGTTGAGCATAAACCACATCCTGCTGCGCAGTTGCTGGTGCAGAGTGTGCTTGGGCGCGTGCGTTTCGCTTTCACCGATGGCACGCTCAGTACTTTCCCCTGGTATTCTCACTTTAATGAGGCGGCGCGTGAAGGCTATCGCAGCCTGGGACGGCGCGTGCTGGAATTGCTGCTGCGCGCGCTGACCGATACCCCTTCTGATGGCGAACTGCGCTCCGAAGCAGTGCAACTTGGCAAAGCCTACGGCTCGATCACACGCGAATCACATGTTCCCGTCGCCGATGCAGTGCGTGCCTTCCTCTATTTTCGCAGCTTGATCGATGAAAGCGTGCTGCAACTGGCGGAAGTGCGCGGCATACGCGACCACCAGGATATCCCCTGGGCCGAAAGCCTCTACCAGATACAGACCCTCACCAATGAGATTTTGCCCGCGTTGATTGAGGCGGCGCAGGCTAACGGGCAGTGATAACATAACTATAAAAAAGGCAAGGATGCAAGCATGATTGCCCCAGCTATACCTTCGCTTTCTCGCCCTCACAGGACAATGTGGCCTCGCCCAATCTAGTTTGGCGGTAGTCGAGACTATGCTAATTTGCTATAAAGCTTCGTCTTGTAGAAGATTCACTCGCATTTCTGCTCTTTGTATCGTGTACCAATTGATACCGAAGCAAGAATTAACCCATGAAGCAGGTCGAAGAACAATTTCACAGCCAAATTTTTTTGAAGAGAAATTGCAAGATGTATAGCTTTGGAGGATATTAATCCCAATAGTAGAGTAATTCTTTGACAATTTAAGCCGTTCATGTAAAAATAAACGAGAACAGTTAATCATCTATATAATGCACTCACTGCTAGGGGATGAATTATGAAAGAACAGGCCTACAAAAGAGACATAGAAGAATCTGAGGAGGTATTGGACTCACCTGAAGGAGATCCTATAAACTTTTGGGAAAGAAAGCAGCGTGAATTACTAACCAGTGTGGTTGATTATAACTTATCTACCCTTTCGGACCTCATCGAAACGGGAGCAATAGATTTATCACCGTCTTATCAGCGTAGGAATCGTTGGGATGAAAATCGACAGTCTAAATTGATTGAATCATTCCTCATGAATGTTCCAGTACCAAATATCTTTCTAAACGAAGACAAATATGGCCAGTATTCAGTTATAGATGGCAAACAGAGGTTGCTGACTATAAGCCGATTCATGTCCGGGCAACTTCGCCTAAAAAATCTGGAGGTTTTTTCCGATATCAATGGATTGACCTTTTATGATTTTCCAAAGGATCTCCAGACGGTAATCAAAACGAGGCCAACTTTACGGTCGATTATAATCCTTCGCCAATCGGACGAAGATGTGAAGTTCGAAGTTTTTCTACGACTAAATTCAGGGGGTGTTCTTGTCAATCCACAAGAGATACGGAATAGTGCATTCCCAGGTCCGCTTAACAATGTGATCTTAGAATTGTCGGAAAATAAGAAGTTTCACTCTTTGCTTGGGATTAAGAACAAGGAAAAATCTGCTATTTATCAGGAAATGAGAGATGCTGAACTTGTTCTCAGATATTTTACCTTTAAGGATAATTGGCAGAATTTCACAGGAGGTGTAAAGAGGCAGCTAGATCGTTTTATGGCTATCAACGCACGTATGCCAGAGGGAAAATTACAACTAGCAAAAGATGATTTCCTGCAAACACTCGACGCAGTTGAAGCATGCTTCGGTGATAATGCTTTTCGACGCTGGTTACCGGATCGGAAAATATGGAAGCAACAAGTTTTAGCAGCATTATATGACGCTGAAATGTTTGCCTCTAGAGGATTTTCTATTGAGAAAGCCCAATCGAAGCGGGAGGAGATTTTGAGCGGATTGAAGCTTTTATTTGATGATAGAGAATTCTTTAGATCAATTGACTCATCTACTAACGCTCCTGGCTATTTCCGTACACGCATTGTTAAAGTAAGAGAAATGCTCCATCAGATTCTTGGAGAGTAAATGGCAATATGCTAAGCTGGAATGCGAAGTCGAAAGCTTACATTTATTTTGAGGAGTCATTAGGGCTTGCAGAAGCCCTTTTGAAAATAGAAAGACAATATGATGATCCTCCGAAGCTAAAAGATCAGCGATTCGTTGAGGGCTTAAGAGGAGGCTCAGTAGTGCTTATGGTCGGAGCCTTTGAACAATTCTTAAAGAGTGCCTTTCAGGAGCACCTATCAACATTGTCTGTCTTCCCAAAAGCTACGTATAACAAATTACCTGAGCGTATGCGAATGCATTGTGTGTTTTCTACTCTTGAACATGCTATGAGCGGACCTCCTTCTCGTAATAAACTTGATCGTCTCTCTGATGTCGAAAGTGCTTGCCAATTGGTTATTTCTGAGACAATCAATCCTGTATTTTTTATTGACACACAGAGCAACCCTAACGCTAAAGCCGTTGAGGCGATGTTTTCTAAAATAGGGAAAGATGAAATATTTAATGTCATCATGACAAATTTTGGTAATAGGTGGGCAACTAATACACCTATAAGTTATACACCCTCCGCAAGATTCATAATGGATAAACTTAACGAAATACTGGATCGTAGGCATAGAGTAGCTCATACTGCTACTGTTCTCAATATAGCACGAAATGATCTTGATGAAGCAGTGAGATTTCTCCGAATTTTAGCAAGAGTACTTGATCTAGAGCTGAACAAGCACATTCGAAATATAAAAAGATAACCCTTGAATTGATCGCTGGCGATAATTTAAGCGGTTAGCCTCAAGTAAGAGTCTTGATTCATCAGTTGTCATGCTTGCGGTTTCTCCCACACATAGACACATTTACGCAATTCTGCGCGTCCGTGGTTGCCCATTTGCTGGCTGCTGTTCCCCTTGCCACGACCTAGCGTCCAGATATACCTGGTTTTAAGTCCAAAGGATTCTGCCATATCGGATAAGATGAGGTCTACCGGCACTTCCTCACCGGCGTAACGGACATTATCGTTTACCATTGCGATGATGCCTCCTGGCTTTACGATACGTG
>DATGGW010000354.1:0-10809 GCA_035308345.1 Ktedonobacteraceae bacterium
AATGTTGCCCATAAGGAGACTCCGCAGCAGTACGAGCAACCACAACCTTACGCGGCGTTTCCTCAAACTCAGGCTCAGGTTCAGGCTCAACCGCAAGAAAGTTATGCGCCTCCACCACAGTCACCGCCGCAGGCCAGTCCCATCAGCGACGTGCCAACGGTGGAGATACCGAATAGGAATGGCAGTGGATCGCTGGGCTCGGATGCTACCATGCCCTATGATGTGCGGCAATTGCAGGCTCGCAACCTGGGTCTGGTGGTTGTGACCGAAACAGACAACGGCATTAAACGCAAGCACAAACCTAACGAGGATAGCATTTTTGCCATCCAGGGGACGCGCGCGCATGATTCGCAGCCACAGCAATTTGGCCTGTTTGTGGTGGCTGATGGTATGGGTGGCCATGCTAATGGCCAGGATGCCAGCCGCCTGGCTATTCAAAACATCATCGACTACATCCTGCCGAGGATATCAACCGGGAATAACCTTGACGACGAAGGCTATCAAAATCTGCTGGAGGAAGGGGTGCAGCACGCGAATCTGGCTGTGCATCAGCGCAATATGGAAGAACACGCCGATATGGGAACGACCATGACGGCAGCGCTGGTGGTTGGCGCAACCGCTTATGTCGCCAATGTGGGCGATAGCCGCACCTACCTGTATCGCGAGCCGGAAGGGCTGAGAAAGATCACTAACGATCATTCAGTCGTTGCTAGCCTGGTGGATGCCGGGATCATTAAGCCTGATGACATCTATACGCATCCCAAGCGCAACCAGATTTATCGCAACCTGGGCGAAAAACCCGTTGTTGAGGTGGACTCGTTCATAGAGCGATTGCAGCCCAACGATAAACTGCTGCTGTGTTCTGACGGGCTCTGGGACATGGTGCGCGACCCCGAAATCCAGCGCGTCCTGAGTGCGCCGGTGCCTAGCCCAACGCAAATTGGCAAAAATTTGATCCAGGCGGCGTTGGATGGAGGTGGTGACGATAATGTCAGCGTGATCGTCGTCTCGATCACCGATATATCAGGCCACACGGGTATGACGGGCATTCACCTGCACCACAAGCCCGACAGCGTTACAGTACCCGATCTTCCGCCGATATGAGTAATTGCCGCAATCTTCTTCCCTGTGCTATAATCAAAACAGTAATTTTGCCTTTGCGCGCGAGGAAAACGCAGCGTTTGAGTCGCGTTTAAGGGCGGCTTTTTGGAGGAAGGCGCGTGTCGACACCCATTAATTCTGCGTATTTATATGCGGCCATCATGCTTGCCGCGGGTTTTTTCTTCGTTATTGTCACGATGACCATGGCTAATCTGATTGCGCCACACAAGCGGACAAAAGAAAAGCTCCAGACCTATGAATCTGGTGAAACTCCCATTGGCTCCGCCTGGGTGCAGTATCCCCTGGGGTTTTACATCTTTGCCCTGCTGTTTGTCGCCTTTGATGTAGATATTGTCTTCATCATCTCCTGGGCGGTCATCTTTAAGCAATTAAGCTTCTTCGGCTTCTTTGAAATACTCATCTTTATCGTTGTACTCGCGCTCGGTCTCGCGTATGCCTGGCGCAAAGGAGTCATTCGATGGATATAGTGCCGCGTTCAAAAAGTTTATCTCCCGCGGCTTCTGGCTATCGCGATGAGAATGCCGCGCTAGCGCGTGACCTGGCACCCATCGCCCAGATCACAGGCAAAGAACTTGCTCTGAAAACGATGAGGGGCGATTATCTCGGCATCGAAGTTGACCGCGCCAACCTGGTAGCGGTCTGTCGTTTTCTACGCGACCAGTTGGGATTTGATCTGTTGAGCTGCATATCTGGCGTAGATATGCTCGATCATCTAGAAACCGTCTATCACCTGCGCTCTCTCACGCGCAAGCAGTTGCTCCAGATCAAGGTGCGTCTCGATCACGAGAAACCGGAGGTCGATAGCGTGGTGTCGGTCTGGCCGACTGCCAACTGGCTGGAACGCGAGACCTACGATATGTATGGCATCAAATTCACCGGCCATCCCGATCTGCGCCGCATGCTGCTAGATGATGATTTCGAAGGGTATCCCCTGTTGAAGAGCTTCCACCAGGTTCCCATGACCGTCAAAGCCCAGGCTACGACACAGGTTGATCCTAATATGGCCGTTGCGGGGCAATTCCAGCAAAAAGGTGTGGAACACGTGGTGCAGAAGAAAGTGGGGCAGGGTCTGCAAGAACGGCTACATCCAGGCACGCCTACCTTTGGGCATGCCTTCGAAGGATACGAGGAAGAGGATCAGTCCACGACTGGAAGGTAATGCTGTGTTATGCCAAAAGCGAGAAGAAGTAAGAAAGCGGCAAAAGTAGGCAGCGCGCAATCGCGCGGAGTGCGCGGGCCGCAGAACACAACGGCAGCGCAGAGGGGCGGGGCGGTTTCCGCGTCACCGGCGAGCATGAATCGCCGCTTTGTCTCGCCAGGCGTGGTCGGCCCGCAGAGCTTGATATTACCGTCCATGGTCGCGCTTGGCTGCTGGGGAATGGCGTTCAGCTTTGCCTACTTCTACAATGATCCTAATCACTTACTATTCGCCGGTATGGCGGCTTTGATGGCGCTGCTCTGGACGTACAGCGTAGTTGTGCGCATACGCAAATTACGCGTCACGCGGCAAGCAAAATAATCAGGCGTATACAAATGTAGATATCATGAATATCGATAAAGAGGAAACTCATGGTAACAAATCAATCCTGGAGTTCCGGCCATCCAGATACGGACGAAACGTCTGAGGGGATCAAGTCTCAGGAAATGCTGCTCAATTTAGGTCCCCAGCATCCCAGTACCCATGGTGTGCTGCGCCTGGTGTTGATGCTTGAGGGTGAGACGGTGGTTGATTGCACGCCCGTTATCGGCTACCTGCATCGCGGCATCGAGAAAATCCTGGAGAATCGTCCCGTCATGGGTGGCATTCGCTATATGGATAACGCGGATTACCTGTCTCCTATGTTGAACGAAACCGTCTATGCAGGCGCGGTTGAGCAGCTAATGGGCATTGAGCCGCCCAGGCGCGCGCAATACATACGCTTGCTGACCAACGAGATGCAGCGTATTGCCAGTCACCTGGTCGGTATTGGCACCTATGGCCTTGACCTCGGCGCGTCAACGCCCGTGTTATGGACTTTCCGCGACCGCGAAGGCATTCTTTCCCTGTTTGAGGCTCTGGGTGGCAGTCGTTTTAACGTGAATTACATGCGTATAGGCGGCGTGCTGCATGATTTTCCCGCCGGCTGGCTCAAAGAATGTGAAACCTTCCTCGATCGGCTTGAGAAGAACATGGCTGAGCTGGAAATACTGCTAACGGGTAACGAAATTTTCGAAGCGCGTACGCAGGGCGTGGGCTATATCGACCAGCAACAGGCCATCGCTTATGGCTTAACGGGCCCGATGTTACGCGCCAGTGGCATTAACTGGGATCTGCGCGTAAATCGCCCTTACATGGCTTATCGCGAAGTTCCGGTCAACCCGCAGGTGCGCCAGGAGGGCGACTGCTTTGCCCGCTACAAAGTGCGCATGCAGGAAATCATTGAGAGCATTCGCCTCTGCCGGGTTGCCATCGATAAGATGCCCGGTGGTGCAATTGGCGTGCGCACGCCAATTGCACTGCGCCCGCGTCGCGGCGAAACCTACTTTGCCATTGAGAGCAGCAAGGGTGAACAGGGTATTTACTTCATCAGCGATGGCAGCGAATATCCCTGGCGCGCCAAAATTCGCGGTCCCTCCCTGGTCAACCTGCAAATTCTCCCTGAGATGCTGCGCGGCCATAAAATGAGCGACGTGATCGCAATTCTGGGGAGTATCGATATCGTGCTGGGTGAAGTT
Source organism: Ktedonobacteraceae bacterium (assembly GCA_035308345.1). GTDB lineage: Bacteria > Chloroflexota > Ktedonobacteria > Ktedonobacterales > Ktedonobacteraceae > CF-113. The sequence continues at coordinate 3,838 of DATGGW010000354.1, forward strand.
GACCGCTAAACAAAATCCCGTAGGGGCCCGATTTATCGCGCCCTAATACATTGTGGAGTTATCGTATGTTTTTCGCGAGTATTCTAGTAAAGCTGGCGAGCCAATCGTCTGATGTGAATATCTGGCTGCAGATCTTACAGTTTGTTGTGGCCTTTCTCTCATTCTTTGGGTTCGTCCTGACCAGCGCCGTAATCCTGGTCCTGGCGGAACGCAAGATCATTGGCTGGATGCAGGATCGCCTCGGGCCAATCCATACCGGTCCCTGGGGGCTGCTCCAAAGTGTCGCGGATGTCGGCAAACTGTTACTGAAAGAGGACATACACGCGGGCAAGACTGACAAGGCGTTGTTTCTTCTGGCTCCGTCTGTCTTCCTGGCTCCGGTGATCGCCGCCTTCGCTGTACTTCCGCTCTCGCCCTACATAGGTGTGCCGGGCACGGCGCTCGCTACCGGTATCGTGTACTACGTTGCCATGAGTTCCATCGATGTGGTGGGCGTCATTATGGCGGGCTGGAGTTCCAATAACAAGTATTCGCTGATAGGCGGTTTGCGTTCGGCGGCGCAGATGATCTCCTATGAACTGCCGCTTGTGCTGGCGCTCGTCGGCGTAGTGATGCTGACTAGCATCCTGGCCAATACTGGACTTGGCACCATCTCCGTGCGCGATATGATGACCTACCAGGCAACGAGCCTGTATCCAGGCAAGGGCATTGGCTTCTTCGATTTTGTTTTCCAGGGCTTTACACCCTGGGCGTGGTTCTTCCTACAGCAGCCATTGATGCTCATCATCTACTATACCTGTGGCCTGGCCGAGACGAACCGGCCGCCATTCGACCTGCCCGAAGCCGAGTCGGAATTGGTCGCGGGCTATCTGACCGAGTATAGCGGTATGCGCTGGGGTCTGTTCTTCCTGGGTGAATATGGCAATATGACCATTGTTTCGGCTATTGGCACCTTCCTCTTCCTGGGAGGCTTTTCTGGACCCGGCGTAGCCTTCCTGACCGGCCTGAACAATATTGGCTGGGGTTTGCTTGGCAACCTGCTCGCTATCGGCTACTTCATCACCAAGGTTTACCTGCTCTGCTTTGTCTTTATCTGGGTGCGCGGCACGCTGCCACGCCTGCGCGCTGACCAGTTGATGCAGTTTGCCTGGCTGATTCTGATCCCTGCGACGCTGTTCAACATAATAGTCACCGCATTGATCTACTTGGTGATGAACGGCCTCGGCTCGCCTAACTGGCTCTTCCAGATCGTGCTGGGCGTTGTGAATTTCGCTATGCTGGCGGCTTTCGTCTACATCGTAAGTCGCGCAACGGTTGCAACGACGCGCCGCGCGCAGGCGCCCTCCATTCGGGCCCGCCGCCGCGCCAGCGCTGCCGGGCAGTTGCCCGAAAGGGCCAGCGCTCCTGTGGTGGGCAGCGCGCAGAAATAATTTCCTACACGCCCCTGATTTTCAATATCAGCAGCGAGAGGGCGACGCTGACCAGCGAACCAGCTACGACCTGTAAGACGGTATGGCGGCGCAGCACTACGCGCGACCAGCTTACCAGGATCAGCAGCAGGAAAGTGGGCAGCATCACGCCGCCATAGAGCGCGGTCAGCACGGTGGCCGCGCCTCCCATCGACGAAGCATGGATACTAATCTTCCACCACAGAGTAGTAAGCATCATCAAAATGCCGCTCACCACCGTGATAATCAGCACCGTCTGCAGGTTAGCTGGCGCTTGCAAAAGTATGAGCGCCAGCCAACCTGCCAGCACGGATGTTATGCCGAAGAGAAATGGCCCGGCGCGCTCGTTGCGGCGGCTGACATCCACATCTGAAATCTTGCCCAGGCGAACGCCGATGAGGACATAGATCAGCGGCCCGACACTTAAGAAGAAGAGCGTAATCAAGGCGTAGAGTAACGCGAGCGGTTTATTTTTCGCATGATAAAGGGCAACCAGCACGATGAATGGCAACGATATTGGAGCAGGCGCTAAGATGTTGGAAACGTAACGAGCAATGCGTAACTGGAATGGTTTTGGCTGTAGTTCAGAAATGGTCTCTTGATCTGTACTGATTGCAAGATGATCCTGCATGTTGCTCCTTTGTGCTTTTATGTGCCAGACTGCCGTGCCGTAACCATGTAACCCAGGAGCTTGCTGGCAACTTCGCTGAATTTTTCAGCGCTGCCGCTGCACCAGATTTGTAGTTCGCCCGGTATTACGGGACCGCCTGTGTACGGGTGAATAAGGTTCTCAGAATCTAAGACGTAATGGGTTCTACGGGCAATGGCTGATCCGCTGTCTATCACCTGCACCTGTTGGGTAGCGATACGCTCAATGACTGGACGCAGCGCCGGGAAATGGGTGCAACCCAGCACGATTACGTCGATATCTTCTCGCAAAATAGGCTCTAACGCTTGTCTTACGGTCTCCTCAACCAGTGGGCCGTCAAGTTGCCCTTCTTCAACCAGCGTTACCAGTTCAGGACAACCGATAGCGAACGCCTGGATGCCTCCGGCAAATTCATCGATGAGCTGGCGCAAGTAGGCGGCTTTAACGGCCTGGTTAGTAGCGGCGATACCTATGCGCCCCTTTTTGGTGGCGCGCGCGGCCGGCTTTACGGCTGGCACCACTCCCACGAACGGGACTGATGGATAGATGGCGCGTAATGCTGCCAGCGCGGCCTGCGATGCAGTATTGCAGGCTACGACTATCAGCTTGACTCCTTGCTCGATGAGAAAATGACTGACGCGCGCTGACAAATCGATAATTTCCGATTCAGCGCGCACGCCGTAAGGGCAATGCGCGGTATCGCCGAAGTAGATGTAGCTCTCGCAGGGCAGTTCCTGGCGCAATGCTGATAGAATCGTCAATCCGCCCGCGCCCGAATCGAATACACCAATGGGAGCTTCCGCTTTCCCTACAGATTCACTCTTTTCTCGATCAAGCGCATACAGGCTGCGTTCCGCGTCCCGCGCGGGGTGAGGCTGAGATTGCCGCTGCACTTGTGTATTCACTACATTCATAGAAGGCGCGATGAATTGGGTACCCATATTATTCCAAACTACGAAATTCACGCTGTTCTCCAAACACGCGGCGCATGGCGTCGCTGATCTCTCCCAGTGTAGCATAGGCTTCGACGGCCTCAATAATGAGCGGCATGAGATTCTCTGTGCCCGCCGCGCCTCGTTCAAGGGCGGCAAGCGTCTGCTGAGTGCGCTCGTTGTCCCGTCTCTGGCGCAGGCTCGCCAGCTTTGCTACCTGGCGTCTGCCGACTTCGGGGTCTACGCGCGTAAGGATAGGTCGCTGCTCGTTTTCCAGGATGAAGCGATTGACGCCCACCACTACGGCGCGTTCTTCCTCCAGGTCGCGTTGATACGTGTAGGCCGCTTGCTCAATCTCGGACTGCATGAAACCATGCTCGATAGCTCGCACGCTGCCACCCAGGTCATCGATTTGCCGGATATATTCCCACGCCTGCTTCTCGATGGAGCTGGTCAGGTACTCGACATAATATGAGCCTGCCAATGGGTCAACCACGTCGGCCACGCCACTTTCGTAGGCGAGAATCTGCTGTGTGCGCAGGGCTACTCGCACGGCATCCTCGCTAGGTAGTGAGAGCGCCTCGTCCTTCGAGTTGGTATGCAGCGATTGTGTGCCGCCAAGCACTGCCGCGAGAGCCTGGTACGCGGTGCGCACGATATTGTTATCCGTCTGCTGCGCCGTCAGGGTGGAACCCGCCGTCTGCGTATGGAAGCGCAACATCATCGAGCGTGGGTCCTGCGCGCGGAAACGTTCGCGCATAATGTGCGCCCACATGCGGCGCGCAGCGCGAAACTTGGCGACTTCCTCGAATAGATTGTTATGACTATTAAAGAAAAACGAAAGTTGGCCTGCGAAAGTATCGACATTTAAGCCCGCATCGATGGCTGCCTGCACATAGGCGATGGCGTTCGAGAGGGTAAACGCTACTTCCTGCACAGCTGTCGAGCCGGCTTCGCGCACATGGTAGCCGCTGATACTGATAGTATTCCAGCGCGGCATGTTCCCGGCGCAGTAGCGGAATATATCGGTGACGATGCGCATCGAGTGCTGCGGCGGGTAGATATAGGTTCCGCGCGCGATATACTCTTTCAAGACATCGTTTTGCACCGTGCCAGAAAGCTTGCTTATCTCTATCCCCTGCTTTTTCGCCACCGCGATATACAATGAGAGCAGGATGCTGGCTGTGGCATTGATGGTCATGGATGTGCTGATGCGGTCAAGCGGCAGACCGTTGAGGAGCGTTTCCATATCTTCCAAGCTGGAGATCGAGACGCCGACTTTCCCCACTTCCCCTTCAGATAATTGGTGATCGGCGTCATAGCCCATTTGTGTCGGCAGGTCAAAGGCAACGGAGAGTCCGGTAGTACCCTGTGAAAGCAAGTAATGGTAGCGTTTATTCGACTCTTCCGCCGTCGAGAAACCTGCATACTGGCGCATGGTCCACAGCCGGGAGCGGTACATTGTGGGCTGCACGCCGCGCGTAAAGGGAAATTCGCCTGGATAGCCGAGTTGTTCGTGACTATCGAAATCGCGCAAATCTTCTTCACTCAGCAGATCGGGAATCTCGATAGCCGAGCTGGTGACAAAGGTGTCCTGTCGCTGCCTGGTTTTTTGTTTTGCTTCGCGCGCGGTTGTATCGCGCCACTCTTGCACGTCTTTACTGGTATGCAGTTCCATAAAGCATCCTTCCAGTGATTAGCCAATGCATTATAGCATATCAAAGGGAGTTATTCTCCAAGCACCACAACCAGCGTGTCGCCCTGGTTGACTGTCTGCCCTTTTGTGACCTTGATTTCCTTGATCGTTCCCGAAATTGGGGAGGCGAGGTCGTTTTCCATCTTCATGGCTTCAAGAACCACTACCGTCTGGCCGCGTTCTACTTTTGTGCCTGCCTCGAATGGGATGCCTAAGACGAGGCCGGGCATGGGGGCGCGCACGATAGCCTCGCCAGATTCGCGGGCTGTTTTGATTGAGCCGGTCAGAGTTCTTTCACGCTCGTCTTCAACTTGAACCTCGAAGCGCTGCCCTGCTAGCACAATCTCGAACCAGGAGCCGCTTGAATCGGGTTTGTTGATCTCGCGCGCATAAACCTCGTAGGATTTGCCTCCGATGAGCAGGCTGTAGCGACCGCCTGCGCTTATTTTGCCCTTCGCGTCAGCAGCGAGCGGTGTCAGTTGTCGCCAATCAATGTTCAGAGTGTGACCATCGATGGAAATTTCCTGCTGGTTCTCTGTGTTTGTAGCGATGGTATAAGGCTGATTGTTGATGGTGGATATGTAGGGCATGATGTTGTTGCTCCTGGTTCATCTATTTCAATGTTGATTATATCACCTCCAAAATTCTAACACTTCTCTAACACTTCTCCTACACGTTTCTAACGGAAGTTATGAGATACTCAGATACAGAAGTTGAACGGGAAAATATGAGTATCACTACACAGGCCAGAGGATATGAACGCAGAAAACACTCAAAAACAGGAGCAGCATAGTGGGGATCTGCACGATGGCAAAAGCAACCTGCAGGGCCAGGCATTGCGCTGTGCCAACTGTGATATCGAAATTCTCTGGGCGCCTATCCTGGCGCGGGGTATAGCCTATTGCTGTACCGGCTGCGCGTCCGGCGGCCCCTGTAACTGTGACTATTCCCAGTACCGTTCGGTCAATATTTCGGGTGTCATTCACTACTTTCCAGATGCCGGTTAAGCCAGATATGACACGCCGGGATTGCTGCCGGACACCAATTATACCCGTTAACACCTCAATGTATTGAAAAGGAGAATACGTCGTGGCACAAAAGATTCGTCCTGTTGGCGACCGCGTGGTCGTAAAGCCTGCCGCTAAAGAAGAAATCACCAAAAGCGGCATCGTTATTCCTGATACAGCCAAAGAGAAGCCCCAGGAGGGGACTGTGATCGCTGTCGGCAGTGGTCGTATGTTAGACAATGGTGATCGCGCAGTCATGGATGTACGCGAGGGTGATCGCATCTTATTCGCCAAGTATGGCGGCACCGAGTTCAAACTGGATGGTGAAGAGTATCTCGTGTTGAAAGAGAATGACATTCTTGCCATTATTGGCTAAGCATGTAAGGAGTTAAAGTACTATGGCAAAACAGCTTGAGTTCGACGAAGAAGCTCGTCGTTCACTGAAAAAAGGTATTGATATTTTGGCCGGGGCCGTCAAAGCCACGCTTGGCCCGAAAGGCCGCAACGTCGCGCTTGACAAGAAGTTCGGCGCTCCCACCGTCACGCATGATGGCGTGACGGTCGCCAAAGAAATCCAACTGGAGAACCCCTTTGAAAATATGGGCGCGCAGTTGCTTAAAGAGGCTGCGACCCGCACCAATGATGTTGCCGGTGATGGCACCACCACCGCGACTGTGCTGGCGCAGGCTATCGTCAATGAAGGTTTGAAGAATCTCGCTGCCGGCGCGAACCCCATGCAGCTCAAACATGGTATCGATAAGGGTACCGAGGCTGTAGTAGAGTATATCCGCAAAGTGGCTATTCCTGTGGAGGACAAAAAGGAGATCGCCCAGATCGCCTCAATTTCTGCCGCCGATGAGAGCATCGGTAATCTCATCGCCGATGTGATGGATCGTGTCGGCAAAGATGGCGTAATCACCGTTGAGGAATCTCGCGGCATCAATTTCGAGACCGAGTACGTCGAAGGTATGCAGATCGATAAGGGCTACATCTCCGCTTACTTCGTCACCAACGCGGAGAAGATGGAAGCCTCTATCGATGAGCCGTATATCCTGATCACCGACAAGAAGATCAGCGCTGTGCAGGATATCCTGCCTCTGCTTGAGAAGATGACCCAGCAGGGCCGCCGCGATATTGTGATTATCGCCGAAGATGTTGATGGCGAGGCGCTGGCTACCCTGGTAGTGAATAAGCTGCGCGGTATCCTCAATGTGCTGGCAGTCAAGGCTCCTGGCTTTGG
>DATGGW010000355.1:0-6070 GCA_035308345.1 Ktedonobacteraceae bacterium
ACGTCCTAACCACTCTATGAGGAACGCAGGTGTGGAGAGACCGATCGGTCTCTCCACACCTGCGTTCCTCATAGAGTGGTTAGGACGTGTAGGACTGCATAGCCGTGCTTTCCAGAGAGCTGAGTATGCTATCCAGCTGTGATGGGTGCTGGATATAGTTCAGGACGCCCGCCCAGTATGCATTCTCCATCGCGGAGGGCATCAGGTCATCGGCGCCAAATCTGAACGAACTGGCCGAGGTCAACTGCTGGGCGGCTTTGCGCTCCACGTCATTCGGGTAGGCGCTCAGGCTTACCGCTTTGTTCACGGAAGTGCCGACCTGGGTCTGCACCCAGACGGTCTGCGCCTCGGCGGATGCCATGTATTGCATGAACTGGCGAGTGCCATTGTTATCTTTAAAAGCCGCGAAGATATCGGCTCCCCCGGTGTCTGCGCCGGCGTACTGCGGGTTGATCGTGGGGAAGGGGAAGAAGTTGTAATCCGTGCCCGCCGTGATCGATGGAAACTGGGCGCTGATGAAGCCAGAAGTGAAGTCGCCCAGGTAGTACATGTAGGCCTGGGGTGGCGTGTCGTAGGGCAGGTAAGAGGCATTCTGGAAGGCAGTGGCCAGGATGGACTGCGGCGCGCCCTTGATGTAGTGGGGGCCGTTGACGATCTGGCCGTACATCTGCCAGGCGTTTTTAATGCTGGGATCCGTCCAGGGGATCTGGTGTTTGTACCACTTGTCGTACATATCAGGGCCATTGAGGTTGATGTATATCTGGTCGATCCAGTCAGCGCCCGGCCAGCCGCTGGAACCAGCGCTTAGCACACCCATCGACCAGGGGTATTTGCCCTGGCCGGCAATTTTGTTGGAGAGGGCGATTAAGTCATCCCAGGTAGTGGGTATGGTATATCCATTGGCCTGGAACTGTTTGGGGTTATACCAGATAGTGCCCTTAGTGCTGGCCTTGGGCAGCACGGCGTAGTAGTGACCATTGACCGAGGCGAACTGCTGCCAGACCGGGGCGTAATCCTGCTGGTACACGCTCCCTAAGATCGAGTCCAGTTGCAGGAGTTTCCCCTGCGTGGCCAACTGTTGGAACAGGGAAATGTTGGGCATACCGGCGGCATCAGGCGGGTTGTTGCCACGAACGCGCGTGGACAGCACGGTCAGCAGGTCGCGCGTTGCCTCGCCGTTGACCTTAATGCCGGTCTTCTTGGTGAAGTTATTGGTGATGGTGGTGAAGGCGGTCAGCTCATTACCACTCCACTCGTGCAGCACGTCAATGGAAGTGACTGTGGCCGGGGTGCTGCTGGGCGAAGTGCTGCCACCGCAGGCTGCCAGCAAGGCTGATGCCCCGCTGACGCTCAGCCCAGCCGCGATTGCCCGCTGCATAAACTGGCGCCGGTTAATGTTGTTGGTGGTGACGTACTCTTCTACTAATTGATCCAATGATTTCTGCTGTTGACGATCATAAATAGGCATGGTACCCTCCCTTGCTTAAATTATCGTACGGTGACTGCGCTCGCTGCGCTGACGAGCTAGCGGCGTAGGGGCTACCCTTGTGGTCGCCCGCCCGGTCGCCTATTCCTTACCATAGGCGGCTTTTGCGCGCCTTCAAAGTATACAAGGAAACTCTTTCTCGTTGAACGTCTTTTGGGGTCTAGTAGGGGTCTACTTGCATCCCTCCTAACCTCCAAAAAGATGTTCTGCACTTCCTTACTACATAAAATACGTAATGTAGACGGAATATATCACAAGCTGCCCTGATGCCCCGCCCTTGCAAATTGATTGTCACTTTTACTATACTTCGCCTGTCTATACTAGTAGTAGTCTGTCAATCTTCAATTGATGGGGAGGGGAAAGCTGGCATGTAGGGACGCCTCTGCTGGGCGTCCGGCTCGGAAAGTGAGAAAGAGGCATGATTAAGATGCTCCCAAACGAGCAGTTGAGACGAGAACGTCAACGGCGCGGTTGGTCCCGACAGTTCGTCGCTGAACAGCTTGGTGTAGCCGATCCCAAAACCATTGGACGCTGGGAACGCGGGGTTGCCTTTCCCAGTTCTTATTTTTTACAGAGGCTCTGTACCCTCTTTGGCATGCTAGCCCAGGATTTAGGACTATTTCCATTCTATGACTCGGCCACGCCCCCGCTGCTCGTGGAGATAAGAGCTGCCCTGGAGCAATTACGCCGCGCAGAGAAGCGCTTGCAACTCACCATACAGCAGGCTCCAACGGAGCGCTTTATGCATCCCTTAACGCTTACTCTTTTGTCTCTGCAAGCCGCGATAGAGATGGCTGAGTACTTTATCCGAAATGTGGAGATGCACGCAACGGACTTTGACGCGCTCGCACGGGAAGGATGGGAAGCAAGCAATGGACAGGCCGCGTCCTCTCAGGATGACCTGGCTAACCTGTTCAACATGTTGTATCATCAAGAGGTGCCAGGGGCCAGATTTATCGCGCCTGCCATCCTTGAGCAGAGCAGAGATGCTGCGCAGGCGTTCTGAGGAGCCGGTCAATGGAGTACGGTACACGAGATACTCCTTCATCCGAGTCAGGAAGTAGCTTCCCCGACGAGCATAACCTTGTGCTGCGGGCGCAAGATGGTGACCAGTTAGCCTTCGAAGCGCTCTATGAGCGTTATAACGACCGCATATGCCGCTACTTAACCCGGATGATTGGCAATGATGGCATCGGCTGCGAACTCACCCAGGAAGTCTTTCTAAAGGCCTGGGAGGCTTTACTAAGCCTTCGTGATCCATCACGCTTTGCTGGCTGGCTTTATCGCATTGCAACAAACCGCGCATATAACTATCAACAGCACGCCAAACTGCTGCATATCATACCGTGGGAAGAGTATGTATCGACAGAGGAAATATCCAGCATCGCGGGGCCGGCGGAACAGGTGGAGGAGACAGAACTACTGGAACTCGCCCTTGCTCGTGTCTCTCCAACCTACAGACCATGTCTTATCCTATACGTTGTAGAAGAGTGCTCACAACGGCAAATAGCAGAACTGTTACAGATAAAGGAATCCAGCATAGGGAGGTACGTGAGCCGGGGAAAAGAGGAGTTGCGTCAAATTTACTGGCGTCTCGCCAACGAGTCGGGTTCTTCAGCAAGAGGAGGGAAGCGGGGCCGATGAGAAACCAACTACCCTGCATCGCCTGGGCGGAGAAACTCGCAATGAGACGAGAGGACCTCTCGCCCGCCGATCGTGCGGCCCTTGATGCGCATATACAAACCTGTCCAGCATGTGAAGCTGCCCAGGCCGACTATCATTTTTTTGATACCCGACTGCGCGCGCTGCCGCCACCTTCTCTCAAACCCCTGCCTCGTCTTTCTCTTCAGATCTTTACGCAGGAGAAAGCGGAAAGGGACGCAGCCAGCGTCTTCAAGCACAGAGCCACTGCAAGCGCCTCCCATCTCTCTTTACCTGCCAGGCGAAGAACTGCTCGTCGCCTCATCTTTTCGCTCAGGCGCGTCGTTCCTGTTGTCCTCGTTGCTTCCCTTACTCTGGCTCTAGTACTGGTCTTTAGCGTACAAATTGCCAGCAACACCAGCTCCCAACCGGCGGGAACAACCCTCCTCTCCTATAAAGGCCATAGCGATTATGTAGATGCGGTGGCCTGGTCCCCTGACGGCCAGTACATCGCCTCTGGCAGTTGGGACGGCACTGTACAGGTCTGGGATGCGCACACAGGAGCCCTCATCACCCTCTATAAACGCCACAAATATGTTGTCAGCGCCGTCGCCTGGTCTCCCGATGGTCAGTACATCGCCTCTGCAAGTTGGGATGGCACCGTCCAGGTCTGGAACGCCTTTACCGGGGCCCTCCGCACCATCTACAACGGGCATCCCGACGTTGTCAGCGCTCTCGCCTGGTCTCCCGATGGTCAATACATTGCCTCCGGCAGTTGGGACCACACCGTGCAGGTCTGGTATGCCAGCACGGGAGAGACCGTGCGCATCTACAAAGAACACAGCGAATTTGTGGATGCAGTGGCCTGGTCTCCCAATGGTCAATACATTGCCTCTGGAGATAGGAGCAATACCGTCCTTGTCTGGAACGCACAAACAGGACGCACGCTTGGCAGGTATCTAGCGTACACGGGCGGCATCATTGAGGCGCTGGCCTGGTCCCCCAATGGACGCTCCATCGCCGCTGCCAGCAGGGACAAAACCGTTCGCATCTGGCAAGCTTTTACCGGCCAGCTTCTCCTCACATACACGGGACACACTAATGAAGTCAGCGCGCTGGCCTGGTCCCCCAACGGTCAATACATTGCCTCTGGCAGTTGGGATCATGCCGTGCAGGTCTGGAATGCACGCACGGGAGCCACTCTCTTCACCTACAAAGGACACAACAATACTGTTGACGCGGTGGCCTGGTCACCTGATGGCCGGTATATTGCCTCCGGTAGTTGGGACCGCACCGTGCAGGTCTGGGTGGCGCCTGGATTGCACGCCTGAGACCATTTCATACACGTGTTAGCGCCTCCGCTGGTCGGCTCACAGCGGCGTCCTTGTGGACGGCACCCGCGCGACTGGCGCGCGTCCTGGAGGCTGGCTGGGTCGTGGTCCCGCCTGGATTTTCGGGATGGAGCGGGTGACTGCCCCATCCACGGGAAGGATGATCTCCTCGCCGTGATGGCGCACCTTCAGCGGCGAGCCGGCGAGAAGGCGGTACGTCGCTTCCGTCGCTCTCACCTCGACGCGCAGGCGGCAGCCGCGGAACATGAGATGGAAGGCGAGCCGTTTGATCGCTTCGGGCAGCCGTGGCGCGAAAGAGAGCGAGCCGTTTTGCAAGCGCATGCCACCGAACCCCGCGACCAGCGCCGTCCAGGCCCCCCCGAGTGAGGCGAGATGGACCCCGTCACGCACGTTGTGCCCCAGATCGTGGAGGTCCATGAGCGCGGCCTCGCCCAGGTAGTCGTAGGCGAGTTGGAGCTGACCCACCTCGGCGGCCATGACGGCCTGCGTAGATGCTGACAGCGAGGAGTCGCGCACTGTCAGCGGCTCGTAGTACGCGAAGTTGCGCGCCTTCTGCTCTGCTGTGAACACATCGCCGCGCAGGTGCATAGCGAGGACGAGGTCTGCCTGCTTGATGACCTGCTTGCGATAGAGGTCGAAGTACGGGAAGTACAGGAGCAGGGGGTGCTGTTCCGGCGCGGCGGTGCCAGCGAAGTCCCACAACTCGTGTTCGGTAAAGGATTCGTCCTGCGGGGTCACTCCGAGGCGCTCGTCGTAGGGGATGAACATCTTCTCAGCCGCCTCGTGCCAACTGGCAGCTTCTTCGGCGTCTACGCCGAGGGCGCGTGCCTTCTCAGGATAGCGCTTCACCACCTCAGCCGCCCAGCGCAGGTTATGCTGTGCCATGAGGTTGGTGTAGACGTTGTTGTCAGCGATGGAGCTGTACTCGTCGGGTCCGGTGACTCCGTCGATGCGGAACTGGTCGGTGGCGGCGTTGAGGTATCCGAGCGAACGCCACAACCTCGCCGTCTCGACAAGCAACTCGAGGCCCACCTCCTCCTCGAACGCGGTGTCGCCGGTCGCCTCAATATAGTGGGCCACGGCGTATGCAATGTCCGCGTTGATATGGAAACCGGCGGTGCCTGCAGGCCAGTACCCTGAGCACTCTGCACCTCCGATGGTTCGCCACGGGAATGCTGCACCGCGCAGCCCGAGCTGGCGCGCAAGTTCCCTCGCCTGGTCGAGAATCGAGTGGCGCCAACGCAGGGCGTCGGCGGCAGGACGAGGAAAGGTCAGCATGAGCACCGGCAGGACGAAGATCTCCGTATCCCAGAAAGCGTGGCCATCGTAGCCTGGGCCCGTCAGCCCTTTCGCCGGGATTGGCCGCCGCTCCCCACGAGCGCCCGCCTGCAGGACGTGGAAGAGCGCGAAGCGTACCGCCTGCTGGATCTCCGGATCGCCCTCCAGTTCGATGTTCGCACGCGCCCAGAAGTCGTCCAGGTAGGCACGCTGCTCAGCCAGCAGGCCCTCCCAGCCGGTCTGGCGCGCGGCCGATATTGCGGCCCTTACCTGGTCGTGTATGGCAGGTCGCGAGCGCACACTCGACCAGCCA
>DATGGW010000356.1:0-2497 GCA_035308345.1 Ktedonobacteraceae bacterium
TCCTCGCGCGCACCAACGCCCACACCTAGCGTAAGGCGACCTCCTGAGAGCGCATCCAGACTGGCTACTTGCTTGGCCAGCAGGACAACGTTGTATAGTGGCGCAAGCAAAATGCTGGTTGTCAAGCGGATACGCTGTGTCGCGCCTGCCGCCGCCGCAAAGGCGATGAGCGGATCGTAATTATCATAAACCAGGCGGTCGATGAGACCCATGCTTGAGAATGGCCCTGAATCTGCCTTCTTTGCCCACTCTATCAGGTGCTTGCCCTGAACTCCGGGAATATTCTCCGGTAAACCAATGCCGATTTGCATGACAATCCCTCCTATTCATACTATCGAAAGTGAAGTACCTGACTTTATGCTATCACAAATTCGGGGGTAGGATTCATTATTTTGCGCGAGCGACCAGGGCGGGGACAAGCCCACGCCCCTACCCTACACGAACGGGACGACCACCGTACAGGGTAGGGGCGTGCCCGGCCTCCGTGCCCTTGGTCCCCGCCCTGGCAACGGTTAGATCGGGATAGCCAGTCGTTTGGCCTGGCCAATGGCGGCAATACGCTGTTCGGCCAGTATATCGGCGGCGCGATTGGTTGCAATGCCGCGCTCTGCGGCGGTGGCGATCACCTGCTGCATGGCATCGTAGAGATGCGCAACTTTCTCTCTGGCGCGTTCGTGGTTGAAGCCGCCGGGATTCAGGCTGTCCAGCCCCGAAAGCAGACCGCCCGCGCTGACGATATAATCCGGCGCATAGAGGATGCCGCGCTGTTGTAACATATCTCCATGGCGCGCCTCCAGCAGCTGGTTATTGGCTGAGCCGCACACGATCTTGCAGCGCAGTTCGGGAATGGAGCGATCATTGAGCACGCCGCCCAGAGCGCAGGGGGAGTAGACATCAAGCGGCAGGCGGTGAATTTCTTCAGGAGCAGCCACCTGGACGTTAAACTCACCGGCAACCAGCGCGGCTCGTTCCTGGTCGATGTCGGTAATGGTGACTTGCGCGCCCGCTTCGGTTAGATAGCGCACCGCGTTTCTACCAACCGCGCCTACGCCCTGCACTGCGACTGTGCGATCTCGCAAGTCAGGGCTGCCGTAGATCTCCTTGAGGCAGGCGCGCATTCCTTGCACGACGCCGTAGGCTGTTTCCAGCGAGCTATCGCCTGGGCCGCCCCACGATGCAGGCAGCGTGACCACGTAGGGTGTTTCCTGGCGCATTATCACCATGTCATCCAGGTTGGTGCCGACGTCAACGCCGGTGATAAATAGCCCGTTGAGGCGGTGAATGAACCTTGCCAGGGCGCGCAGTTTTGCCTCGCTTTTGTCGCGCCTGGGATCACCGATAATGACGCATTTGCCGCCGCCATAGGATACGCCGCACGCGGCGCACTTGTAGGTCATGCCGCGCGCCAGGCGCAGCACATCCTGGATGGCCTCATCTTCGCTTTTGTAGGGCCACATGCGTATGCCGCCTGCGGCGGGGCCAAGCGTGGTGTTATGTATGGCGATGATCGCTTGCAATCCGAGCGTTTTCTCCTGGCAGAAGAATAGATTTTCATAGTCATACGATGCCATGCGGTCAAAAATGAGGCTCTCCATGAGGGAGATTCCTTTCACCTGGTCAACTGGATGAACGAAAATGCTTGTGGAACAATTGTAGCATTACATCGTATACTGTCGTAATACGAAAAAACAACTGCTTCTATACAAGGAGGAGCAAAACATGGATATTTATCGCGCGCTCAATGCGGATGTACCGCAGTTGCTTTTTACCGTTATGCATCAGGCTGGTCCTACCGTGTCTGAAGAGGATTTCACGCGCACGGTGACTGCCCTGCACATGGATATACGCAAGCAGACAGGCGAGGTTGGTGAAGAGTTGCAGCAGTGGCTGCAGCAGCAAGCACAGCAGCAAGCTGAAGAGACGGTGCGCAAATTGCAGCGACTGGGCGCGCTGGCGGAAACGGCGAACCTCGAAGCGGCGCAGGAGGCGGTTGAGCGTGATTTTCGCCGTTTTGCGGGACGCATGGGTACGGAGTCGCTACTGGGTTTGCAAGGCTCAGGTGAGGAGGTCTTTTCAGAGGCAATGCCGCTTGATGTCGATTTGGCGAAGCGGGTAGCCGATGGTCGTGAATACCTGGCCACGCTGGGGTTCAGGCCAGGTCAGGGTCCGCTGCACGAAGCGTGGCTGCTCTTTCGCGGCTCGATCCATTATGATGTCATGGAACGTGTCGTTCGCGACCGCATGGGCATCTACAGAGGTAGTCATGGCGCGCATATAGAAAACATAGCGCGCACCTCATTTGGCACTTACAACCTCATTTACCAGCTTGGTGAAAGCCTCACCGCCGATCTCGCCAACGATGCGCTGACGCAGGAAGTTACCTTTTCCTTCAGTAAAGGTCCTGTCCACTACAGCGACTTTCGACGTGACGTTTCTGCCCTCATGGAGCATATCAGCGAGGAAAGCAAGCTGGTACATGCCTCCTTCTGGCAGCGCA
>DATGGW010000357.1:0-14103 GCA_035308345.1 Ktedonobacteraceae bacterium
CAAGCTCAGACTCAACAGAAACTGGCTGAGATGCAGACACTCGATGCCAATTCGCGTGCATTGGCAGCAGATTCAGCATTCGCTTTATCACAAGATGCGCTTGATCGAGCGCTACTTCTCAGTGTCTGGGCATGGCAGACAGATCCCACACCTGAGGCACGCGATAGTCTTTTGAGCGCTTTGGAGAAGAATCCCCAGATCATCTCAATACTTCATAACAGGAGCGGTACAATCGAGATAACTGGGATCGTATTTCATTCAAATGGCCATACATTTATCGCAACCGACGGGCAGCAGCTCTATACCGGGGACACGATAACCAGGCAAATTTCACCTTTGCCACTTGATGACCAGCTCACTATAGGAGGCATAGCTCTTAGCCCTGATGGGCAAACATTGGCTACGTCTAGTGCGGAAGGTGTGTGGCTTCGCAGCACTCAAAAAAGTGTGAAGCCATCCAACTTAGCAGGCAAGGTACCAGGTCTTAGCTCAAACATCGTACAGAACACTCCTATCGCCTTTACCTCGGACGGACAACTTGTAGAGTCGGCGCGCTGCAGTCAGTACTCGCCAACCGACGATACGGTATGTATTAAAACACAGATCTCTATCTTCAATGTCCAATCGAAGCAGCCTGTTGGATCCCCATACGCCATTCCAGGAGACGCAAATACAGCCGCCTTCAGCCTCGACGGTAAGATATTAGCGTCTACGAGTGGTACAAACATTCAGTTATGGAATGTGGCAACCGGGAATCCGCTTCCATCTCCAATCACCGGTATTACGAGCCCGGTTACGAGTATGGCTTTCAGCCCTGGTGATCAAACCTTAGTCACTGGTAGTCAGGATGGCAGCGTGAGATTGTGGGATGTGATGTCTGGACGACTCATCAGTGACTCCTTCATAGGTCATAAGGATGCGATTACAGGTCTTGCTTTTAGTCCAAATGGTACATCGCTGGCAGCTAGCAGTCGCGACAAAACAGTGCTGGTATGGGATGTATCGTCCGGACTTCTCTTAGATACTTTGAACGGTGACTCACAGGAAAAAGGGAGCGTGGCCTTTAGTCCAGATGGCACAACCCTAGCTTCTGGCAGTATGGATGGAACTATACTGCTTTGGAATATCGCAGCTGAGAGTGCTATTGCTCGGAGCCTGGTAGATACGGACATTCTATGGAGTCCTGTATTCACCCCTGATGGAACGCAAGTGTTCACGGGAAACTCAAAAGGCCAGATCATTCTACAAAATGTGAAGACGGGACAACCTTTCGATGTATTGAAGACGGATAAATATCCTCTCCTTCAACCAAAAGATCAGATAAGCGCTGATCTTCACACCATGCAGAGCCTTGCACTCAGTGGAGATGGGAGCATTCTGGCTTCTGGAAGGTTGGATGGCACTATTGTCCTATGGAACATGCACACGAGGACATCGTTCGCGCACTTTATGTATCCCACGCTGCTCTTCAAGGTATCGCTGAGTGCAAACGGCAAGATTCTCGCTGCTGTCGGCAGCGGGGACAAGATTATACTCTGGAATGTCACAAACGGGACGAAGATTTCCTCCATCCCTTATGATCAGGGTCAACTACAACGTATCCCTCCTGTAGCGCTCAGTCCCGACGGCAAAGTGCTTGCTGTAGGCACTTGCGTGAAAGGGAATACTGGCATTTGCGTACGAGGCCTGGTGCAATTATGGGATGTGTCAACAGGCAAACTCAAACAATCACTTAGCGGGCACAGTTTTAGCGTTTCTTCCGTAGCGTTCAGTCCGGATGGGCATATATTGGCATCGGGCAGCCAGGATGGGATCTTATTGTGGGATGTTCTCACAGGAAAACCTGCTGGGAACGGGCAAATGCTCTCTATTCCTGCCGATAGCAACGATTATTATAGTAACCTCGTGTTTAGTTCAAATGGGAATATGTTAGCATCATCCAGTCCGCTGGGAGATAATTTTAGCTTCGTCTTATGGAATGTGGCACCGGGTGAACCTCTCGGACCACTCACGCATGCAATCGAGGTGAACGCTTCCACCCAGGGAAGTATTGCTTTCGCTCCAAATGGACAGCAGTTGGCAACAGTATCGGTGACACAAGCGGATGGTCTGGGCATCTTCTTGCTTTGGGATATCACCGTCAAGTCATGGGAGGCAAAAGCTTGCTTCATTGCCAATCGCGACTTGAATCCTGAGGAGTGGAGGCAGTTTGGTACCGGTGGAACCACAAGGAGGGTGTGTTAAAACCAGAGTTGGTCGTCCGAATGTAACCAGGTTTATAAAGAAGTAAGACTTCATACCAGGAGGCAAAATGGCAGAAACACTCGAAGACATTGTCATACAATGTACTAGCAACGGCCTGACCGTATCTTTGTCCCCATATTCAAGTTCCTCTGTAAATGTTTGGTGGTTACCCAATAGTGCCGGAGCCGCTAAAAACGTAGGCATGAATCGGTTAAACGATAACAATCCTGCAGATCACATATTTTTTACCATTCCTCTCAGCCCTGACCCCTATCGGGATAATGGTCTGAAGTGTAACAATCGCTACACGTACACCCTCAGTCTCCTTGATAGTCATGGCCATACTATACCTGGCTGTGGTCCTTCCTCTTGTACTGTCACAGTACTCGCTTGCTCTACAAATTCAAGTACCTACATGGCTCTGCTTGTTGACGACATCACCCCGCCTGATACTGAGCTTCAGACTGCAAATGGTAACTCAGTACCTCAGGGTCGAGCAGGTTCCTATGCATGGCTTGTTCCACAAAAAACCATGATTTTCCTGTTTACACATGCAAAAGGGTCAATCTCCAAAGAAGCTTGGAATCTTGCTCATAAGCTTGAGCTTCTCCCAAACTACGCTGTACAAGATACCTCCCTTTCCATCATCCAGAGCTCTCTCACCAGGCTTGAGGCAATCGCTCGCATTACACCATTAAAGGATGGAGGCAACGATCTCCTGGTTGCTTACGAGTTTGACCAAAAGCTCACCTGGACGGGCCCTCTTGTTGTTCGCGCAAATAATGGTCCAATCGACCATGTCACAGGCTCACAGGCCCTTATTGAAAGTGACCGCGATTTCTTTGAATTACTGGTTCCCCGCGGAGCCTTGATCGACCACTACGTTCATAACATTGAAACGATAATGGATGGGGATTGGGCGCTTGTAGCTAGACTGCCGCTCCCTGCAGGTGGAACGAACGCTCCCGCAGTCTCCCTGGCTCAAGGGTCATCAGGGGTACTTGTGGCGATCGCTAGCGTCACAGCACAAAGTGAAGGGAGCGATTTCCTGGTCGGCTACCAGCTCGACCAGAAAGAGTGGCTAGGTCCGGTTAAACTTATTGCTGATGATGGGCCCATTTTGGGTGTTACTGGTTCCCAGGATATCATCGTAAATAATGAAGGCGATATCGAACTGCTAGTTCCCCGGGGAGCCTTCATCTACCACTACAGGCATGCCGGTGAGACAATATTAGAAGGGAACTGGAAATCGATTGCCAGGCTTTCACAACCCAAGGGCAACGATAAGGCACAGCCCATCTCCGTCTCCCTCACCCAAAATGTCCTAGGTCTGCTCGAATTGGTGGCTCGCGTGAGACCCCCAGCAGGTACAGGAGGTGATTTCTTTGTCGGCTACGAGTACAGCCAGCAAACTGGCTGGTCGACTCCCTCCGTCCTCGCATCAGATCATGGGCCTATTACTGCTGGAGATAGCTCCACACCACCCGATGACGATGATAAGGATGGTAAGGACAACGGCCGTAAAACAAAGAAAGGCTAACATTTATACCGTTATAATTCTTGCAGGACGTTGGAGACTGCAGACACCAGCGTCTGCATTTTGAATGGTTTTTCGACCAGCTGCGCCTGGGGAGCAAGTTGGAGGGCGTAAGCGATCTCTCGGTCGGTGGCGGCTGTGCAAAAGATAAGTGGCAATGAACGCGTATGCTGGTGAGCCTGAATGAGTTCGAGTATGTGCAATCCATCGATATCGGGAAGATGAAGATCGAGGATCAGCAGTTCGACGGGCAAGGCTATCTTCGTTTCAGGTGCGCGCGCAGGCGTCAGAATATTGTGCGCGCCTGTCAGTGACAGGGCATTCAAACAATCCTGAGGACGTTCATATATAATGACCTGGTGTCCAACATAATGCAGCATGGTGGCAGAAAGTCTGGCTATGACCGTATTATCTTCTAGAAGACCGACGCGAGCCATAAAAATACATTGTGCTCCTGGTTTGCTCTCTTACAATTATATATTGACACAATTCTAAGATGCACATCTGATCTTTGTCAAGGAAAAATCCCCTTTTAGCCAGGATGTGTAAATTTTTTCGGGTCAGCCATTGTGGTTGTCCTGAAAACCATATATGTATAGTATCGACGACCTGTCTCAAATGCTGTACAATCTATAACGTCCGAAACCTGCTGAATTTGAATGAATGTGATGGTTGATACATGAACCAGGAACAGAGCGCCAGAAAATCCCCTGTACGTGTTGTGCGATTTGGCATAGGGAAAGAATTACAACTATTTGCAGACGAACTGGTCGTGACGGGAGTTGAGGATGGCCAGGAAATCCGCCTGCGCCTGGAATCTATCAAACGCCTGATATTGACGCCTGGCGATCCCAATCCTTCCAAACTGATCTTGATGGCAGACCTTGATGACGATACAACTGTTATACTGGCAGAAGGGATGTCAAACGCTCGTGATTTTCGCGCCATGTTGCCCGGTATTCGCGAATTTTGTCCTGCTATGCAGTTTGATCCCCCCGATATGGAAGAGCAACTGCGCCAGGCCCTGAATACTCGCCGCGCCTGGACGCTGACCTGCTATGGAACCTTCCTGCTGGTGTGTGTTCTTCTATTTGTGCTCTACCTGGTAGTTGCCTACATTGGCGCACACCACTGAAGTAGAGAAAGAAGCGCAAATCCCAGAAAAATCAGGTTTTTACAAGTTTTCTTGTCCTTCCGGTTCTGCGATGCGTTCGGGCTTGAGCACATTTCTCGCGCGATTCCGTCCACGCATGTTCAATCGATACAGCAAATAGAAAAACGCTATTATCAGCAGGAATGGAAGCAGGCGAGTTGGGTCGAGAATGCTGCTTGTGCCTGGGAAGAGATAGATGTTATTGACGGCGGCAAAGAGCTGGTCATAACCATTGGCTCCCTGCGCCAGCGCATATACCGTCTGGACTGATGGCAAGCCCGGTCCAACACTATCCCAGTTTTCTCCGCTATCGTTGCTGCGCAACACCCCCACTGTCCCGGTAGCAATGTAGACGGTCGTTACGGTGTGAATATCGATGATTACGGCATAAATGTTGATGCGGGTCAATTGAGTCTGACTGGTTTGCCAGTGTGCTGCTGAATCCTGCGAGAGGTAGAAGCCCTTATTTGTTGCGGCGTAGACCAGCCCGCGCGCGCCGCCATATATGGATGCAGGCAATACAGCATAAACATCGATACCCGCAGGCAGCTCATTGTTCAATGCCTGCCAGCTTGCGCCGCCATCGGGCGAACGATAGATGCCCATGCTGGTAGCGGCCCACAGTTGATGCGCATCGGAGTCAAAGGCCAGACCGTTGATCGAGACACCTGCGGGCAGACCATTATTCGCGCCTGACCAGGAGGCGCCGCTATTAAGACTTGAGAACACACCATGCTGCGCGCTTCCCACATAGATGGTTTGCGCTGTTTTCAGATCAAAGGCAATTGCGCTATACCTGTCAGGCTGAAGGCCAGCGACCGCCGACCAGTCTTTTGCGCCGTCCGCGCTGAGGTAAACCCCCACGTCAGTAACTGCATAGAGCTTCTTGCCCGAGTCATTGAAAGCCAGAGCATTGATAGCAGTTTTTGGCGGCAGGCCGTTCTGTTGTTGCTTCCAGGTTGTGCCGCCATCAGTGCTGACAAAAACTCCGTCCTGCATATCCCCGGCATAGATATTTTGCGCGTTGTTGGGATCGACCGCAAACGCGCGAATGTGTTCAGACTTCAACGCGCCAGCTTGCCAGTTGCCTGAGGCAAAAATGCCAGAGTTGGGCACGCATGCCGCCAGTACAAAGAGCAGCGGCAATAACAGCAACAGCAGGCGCGCCAATCCCGATTGATGGACGATTCGTATCATACTCTATCCTACGGCAACAGGTTCATTTCTATGCCAAGACCTCTTTCGCGCGCCAGGCGATAAACCAGCCCGGCGGTAGCCACGTCTTCAAGCGCAATGCCAAGTCCCTTGTAAAGGGTGATATCGTTTGCTGATTGGCGCGAGGGTATGTGTCCCGCTACCACGTTTGCCAGTTCAAGGACTTTGTTCCAGTCGAACAGACCCTCGTCTGCGGGTAAAATCAGGTCTCCGGCTTCCATCAACGCCTGCTCATGTGAATCGGTAACGACCATGTCACAGCGCTGCAGTGTCGCCAGGTCGAGTTCGCGGCGATTGGCCCAGTTGGAACCGATAGCGTTGATATGGCAGCCCGCTTTCAGCCAATCGCCGGGGAAAACGGGCGTCGATGAGGTTGTGGCAGTAATCACAATATCCGCCTCTTCGATAGCCTCGCGTGGGTTGCTTGCGGGCCGTACCTGAATATTCAGGCCGCGCGTCATCTGATCGCAAAACTCCTCACATTCTGGCAGGCGGCGACTATACACGTTCACAGTGGTTATCGGGCGCACGGCGCAGACTCCTAACAGTTGCGTCATGGCCTGCTTGCCCGATCCGATCAGGCCCACGACTGATGCATCTGGACGCGCCATGCAGTTGGTAGCCAGCGCGCTTGTCGCGCCTGTGCGCATAGTGCTCAGCCATTCGGCTTCGATTATAGCGAGCAGGTGACCATCCTGTGTGCTATAGAGCATCACCACAAAGCGCATGCCCGAGCGAAATATAGTGTATGTTTTATAGCCCATCACTCCCATCGAAGGGATGGATGCAGCCAGCAAATGCATTACCCCGTTCTCTTCAAGCATACGAATACGTGGACGATTGGTGGCTTTGTCCTGCGCCAGCGCAACGAAAGCCTGCTCGACTACCTGGATGGTGTTGGTCATGCTTAAAACAGCGTGCGCATCCTCTTCACGTAGTAGTAATGCCATCGACTCTCTTCTTTATCTCACTTTTCGCGTCGTATCACACGATTGATATAGATAGCAGTTTCCTCCATCACATATCCCTTTGGCAGTTTCAGGGTTTTCGCCTGTTGCTGAGTGAAGGCATCCCTGATACCCGTCATTGTTTGTGTAGTCAAAGCTTTTGAGGTCGAGCGAATCGGTTTTTCCAGGCGCGACAGCAGGTTGCGCCGCAGTAGCTCCAGGCCAAAGCCGAACGCCAGCGCGCCCACACCAGCCGCCAGGCGTGGCAATTGGGGGTGTGACGTGGCTATGGGGAGATTGGAAGTGACCGGCACAAGGCTGGTGGATGGGATGGATAGATCGATTCCGCAGCGACGACAAAAAACATCGTTTGCCTGGCAATTAGTCTGGCATTCAGGGCAGAGCATAGAATCCTTCCTTTCGATGAGAACTCCTTATTTTCTATTTCCGACAATTTCCTCAATGGCGTCGATGACAATAGCGTTTTCTTCGATAGTGTTGTAGAAGTACGGCGAGATGCGCAGCAGACCTGGGCGCGAATCGGTGATGATGTCGCGGGCCACGAGCGCCTTGACGATCTCTTCGGGGCGCTCAAACTCTAGCATCACGATGGAACTGCGGCGTTCTGGCTCCTGTGGAGCGCGCACCATCCAGCCCTTTGCGCGCGCGCGGGCAATCAAGTCGTCAGTCAGGTAGCGCGTGCGCTCGCAGATGCGTTCCACACTGATTTCTTTAACAATATCCAGCCCGCCATTTGCAGTGTAGATGGTGGGGACGGCGGGAGTGCCCATCTCAACTCTGGCAGCATCCTGGCGGAACTCGAATTCGCGTGTCTTGAACTTAAATTGCTCGCGATGCCCAAACCAGCCGGTGAGAGTTGGCTGCAATTGAGGTATCAGTCCTTCGCGAATGTAGACCAGGGCCAGACCAGGGCCGCCCATCAGCCACTTAAGCGTGCCTGTCACCAGGAAATCGATATCCATTGCCACCACATCCAGCGGTATCTGGCCGGTGCCCTGGTAATCATCGATCAGCACGTATGCTCCGTGTTTGTGCGCGATGTTTGCCACCGCGCGCACGTCTTGTATATAACCACTGGTAAAGAAGACGCGCGATGTAGCTACCAGCGCCGTTTTGTCATCCACTACCTCTTCAAATAGCTCTGGAGGATTATAGACGCGATCCGGGCTGGTTATAAAGCGGCATTCGATCCCCAGGCGCTCTTTAACCAGCCATTGATAGGCCAGCGTGGGAAAATCCATTTCGGCCAGCGCCACATTGTTACGCTTGCTGTAATCCAGGCCGGTAGCGATTGATCCTAATGCGGCCGAGACGCTGGGAGCAATGGCAACTTCATGAAGCTGCGCGCCAATGAGCGAAGCGAACTTCTCTCGCACTTTGGCGATCTCCCCCAGCCATATTTCATACCAGGCATGCGCGCCCCATTCGTTCCACATCTCCATGAATGTCGCCAGCCCTTGCATCGAGCGATTGGAGAGCGCGCCCAGCGAGCAGCTATTCAAGTACGTCTTGCGCTGCAAGATGGGAAATTCCGCTCGGTATGCGATAAGCTCCGGGTGCTCGATGGCGTTGGGAGCCGGGAAGTTTTTCCGGGATCCAGCGGTGGTCATGGCAAATGTGCTCCTTTGTGAATGCTGGTTGTCATCGATCCAGGTTGCCGTATTAGATTTCTTCGTACTCTCTATTTTACTGCTTTCGCGAAAGAGAATCTATAGTTGTGGCGAGCAACCTCGCGGCCTGCTCGACCTCATCTTCCGTTGACCAGCGGCCAAGTGTCAGCCGTAGTGCTCCTAATGCCCGTTCGCGTGATTGGCCCATCGCCATGAGCACCGGTGATGGATCGGTGTTGCCCTCGTGGCAAGCTGATCCGGTGGAACTGGCAATCTCCGGCGTGGCTGCCAGCACATCCTCGCCCACCACATCATCGACACTGATATTGAGCGTGTTGGGCAGGCGTTCGGTCGCGTGACCATTCAAATGCGTGCGACCGGGCAAGCGAGATTCCAGTTCGCGCTGCAACCTGTCGCGCAAGCGGCGCAGGCGCGCCTGGCTGCCCGTAAGTTGTTCCTGTGCCAGCGAGCAAGCGGTACCCAGACCTACCATGTAAGCCACGTTCTCCGTGCCTGCCCGGCGACCTGACTCCTGTCCGCCGCCGTAGATAACCGGTTCGAGTTGCAGCCCGCGCCGTATATACAATGCCCCAATACCCTTTGGCGCATACAACTTGTGTCCAGCGATGGTCAACAGGTCAACACCCAGTTCATCGATGCGAGTGGGAATTTTGCCCACCGATTGCGCTGCATCCGTGTGCAGCAGCACGCCATGCCTGCGCGCAATCTGCGCGATTTCTTTAAGCGGCTGTAACGTCCCTGTTTCATTGTTGGCGTGCATGATCGTAATTAACACGGTTGAGCCATCGATAGTCGTTTCAACGTCTGCCGTCTTGACTTGACCATATTTATCGACGGGTAGATAGCTCACGCGAAACCCGTGCAACCGCTCAAGCGAGCGGCATGTATTCAGCACGGCAGGATGCTCTGTGACTTGCGTGATGATGTGGTTGCCCTGCTTGCGCCGCGCCAGCGCGATGCCGCGAATAGCCAGGTTGTCACTTTCTGAGCCGCCGCCTGTGAAGGTGATCTCGTCCGGCGCGCAGCCCAGCAGGTTTGCAACCTGTGACCTGGCTTTTTCCACTGCTGCATGCGCTTTTTGTCCATAGTTATGCGAACTGGACGGATTACCGAAATGCAGCGAAAGATAGGGTAGCATAGCCTCAACCACCGCCGGGTCAACCGGCGTAGTAGCATTAAAATCAAGATAAATGGGGCCATTGTGCAGGCCAGGATGCATATGTGTGGTCAAAGCAACACCTCACTTGTTTATGTGTAGTTCAACGGCAAGCGCATCTTGCAAAACATTCCACAACTCCCTCATATGCTGCTCTGTAGTGCGCAGGTTGCCAATTGCAACGCGCATAGTAAATTTACCATGCAGTTTTGTGTGTGACAGGAAGAAACGGCCAGCCGCGTTAACGTGGCTCATAATGCGCTCGTTCAAGGCTTCTAATTGTGCCTCGTCGTCCAGGCCCTGTGGGTGGGCGCGAAAACAGACGGTACTGAAGGGCGTGGCAGCCAGGCGCTTGAAATTGGGCGACTCATCTACCCACTGCGCGAAGAGTTGACCCAGCCGATTATGCTCGCGAATACGCGCGGCAAGTCCTTCCTGTCCGAAGTAGCGCATGACCATCCACAGTTTGAGCGAGCGGAAGCGGCGTCCCAACGAGGTGCCGTAGTCCATCAGATTTGGCATCTCTTCCCCTGTACCCTGAGTATTGCGCAGGTATTCAGGTACCAGGCTGAAGGCGGCTTTTACCACATCGGGTTTGCGTGTGTAGAAGACGCTGCAATCGATGGGGGTAAAGAGCCACTTGTGCGGGTTGACGATCAGGGTATCGGCTCGCTCGCAGCCCGCCAGCACCCACTGCATAGACGGGTCGACAGCAGCGGAACCGCCATACGCGCCATCGACGTGCAGCCATAGACCGTGACGTTCGCATATATCGGCAATTTGCGGTACCGGGTCTATGCTGGTGGTCGAAGTGGTGCCGACGGTCGCGATGACTGCAAATGGCTGCCAGCCCTCTGCGATATCTTCCTGTATGACCTGCTCTAGCTGCGCCACATCCATGCGGAACTGGTCATCCACGCTGATTTTGCGTAGTCCTGCCTGGCCGATACCCAGCACAATACCCGCCTTCTCAACCGAGGAATGCGCCTCCTGTGAGGCATAGTAGCGCAGGCGCGGCATCTCCGACCTGCCTGCCATACCGGCTTGTCGGATGTGCAGAGGCAGTGCTTCGCGCGCGGCAGCCAGGGCATACAGTGTGCCTGAAGAGGCCGTATCGTTAATCACGCCAAAGAGCGGGTGCGGCAGTCCGAGCATCTGGCGCAGCCAGTCAAGCGTGACCTGTTCCAGTTCCGTAGCGGCAGGTGAGGTGCGCCAGAGCATGGCGTTGACATTGAGCGCACCCGTAAGCATTTCCCCCAGGATGCCTGGTCCAGATCCCGTGATGCCGAAATAGGCTATGAAACCCGGCGAATTCCAGTGCGTGATGCCTGGTAGGATGATCCGTTCAAAATCTTCAAGGATGCTTCCCATCGATTCCGGCTGCGCGGGTGGCTGCGCGGGCAGCGCGCGGCGAATATCGCCCGGCGCGCTTTGCGAAAGCACGGGATATGACTCTACGTTGGTAAGGTAATCGGCGATCCAGTCAACGACCTGGTGCGCGTAGGCGCGAAACGCATCGGGGTCCATATCACCGGTAGACGCTGGTTGTTGCGCTTTATCGAGATACTGGTATTCTGGCATGCTGCTGTCCTTTGTTTTGGGGTGCGTTGTATCGGTTGCTAAGGACAGTATCTCATACAATTTTGGGGTGTACAAGGAAAGTTTGCAGTACACGGTTTTATTACACGCGGTCGAGCATCCGGTCGCCGCCGAAGATATTGCGCATCCTGAATGGTGTTGGGGTAGTTGCCAACTGCCAGGCACGTAATTTCCATCCCTTATAAAGAAACCAGGGTTCCTGTAATTTATAGCTTTCCTCATTAGTCCATGTCGGGAATGGTAGGCCATCTTGCCAGCAAAGCCATTCAACCATTGCAGCGCAGAATGCTGCCCATCGTTGTAATTCGGATGTGGAAACCAGAGCAATGGGTTCTGTCACTAACTCATGTCGGTCCTCGACTGCCGAACGCCGCCAGTCATCTAGAAAATCGCCTATTGCAACCCAGGGGGTCGCGTTGTTATTCTCGCGAATGCGATCGAATGTTTCTGTAATGGTTTGTCTATGCCAATGGTATTATAATGGCTGGCTGTAGGGTCACAGTGTAAATACATGCTCCCTGTTGATTTAAGGACGCGATGTAACTCTACCAATCGTACAGCCATCATGACAAGGTAGGCCATCATTTGATTGGTACCAATGAAATCATGGAGAGACTCTACCATCTTCGCGACATGGTCAGGCGCTTCGGTAAGAAGGTCTGTATAGGTTTCCTGGGCGGCTACATTCCAGTGCCATGTATCCTCAAAGGCGGTGATTTGGGCCTCGCTCTCGGTTCCCTGTTCATCCCTAAACAGCACATTATAGCTACGGCTTGAATTAAATGGTGGGTCAAGGTAGATCAAATCAACGCTCTCAGTAGGAATGTATTGGCGTAAGATATCCAGATTATCCCCATAATATAAGGTGTTCTTAGAAAGAGGCTGTGCATCCATGCGCCACTCGATTGTTTGTCGAAACGGTGTTGAGCTTGACCGTCCAATTGCTATCAACGACAACAGCTTGCCCGATGATATTGCCTGAATCCTTCGTCGGTACTGATGTTGGTTGGGTCTGTGTTGTGGCTTGCGTATTCGTTGTGGATGTGCTACCCTTGCTCCCACCACTGGTAGCAATGACGATAATGGCAACGAGTACCACAAGGGCTGCGACAGCCCCGCAGCCAATTTTCACGCCACGGCCCATCGGCTTGCGCGTCTTTGGCTGGTGCATCGGCGGTTGAGGCTGTGGATACGGCGGTGCTTGTTGCGGATAGGATGGTTGTTGCCATTGCGGTGATGGCAACGGTTGTGACGGTGGTTGATACGGCTGCTGTGGCATGTCCGGTGCGTATTGTGACATGGTGATTTCCCCTAACCTCTCGGCTGTGGTGACATTCGCTACTCTCTTCTCTTCCTAACGTTCGCTGTGAAGGAGTGTAGAAGTGTTGATGAACAGCTTTCAGACTTTACAGGCATCAGCCGAACAGGAGGGGTGAAAAGCAGTGGAGATAAAGCTCTCAACTAGAGTATACACGATAAATAATACTTTTGTCAATAAAAAGTGAGAAGCGCATGAATTTGATGCTGGTGTCTTCTTTCTACTTTTGCTTTACATTATGTGCAGACCCCCGACTTTGTGTGCAAACGGGACTTTATGTGCAAAGCCGCTTTAACTATCTAAACGAACGTGAATTCGGGATAGGGTTTCCCACTCATTGCCGGTTGAAACCGCGCCTGAAGGGCTGCAGCCACCAAACCCGTGCAGGCGGATCTTGTGGCCGAGAGGCCCCATAGGCGCGAATCTATGCTCCCACGCCTCTCCCGAATGCACTTCGGATTCGTTTGGACCGAGCAGAGAAGACAGCACAGATCCGCGAATGGGCGGCGGCGGCGAACGATGCCTTGGGTCAGTCATCATCTGTTGGGTGCGTTGCTCCCTTCAGCGCGCTATCCACCCATACATTGCCCCCAGCATCGAGCAGAACGGCGCGACTTGTCTGAATCCCGCCTCGCGTAGGAGTTCCTGTACTCTGTCTGCCGTCGCCACCTGTGATTGTGACATCTGCTCCGTGAGGTGGACAACGATGCCCGCCATTTGTTCCTTCGGCATGCCCATCACCTCGCCATGGTGTTGCCAGGCGCCAAGGAAATCTGCCCGAAGTCGCGGATTCGTCCCACCAAAGTTCGTCTCGTCTACACGCACCGCGCTGATGAGATACAAGGGCGCCCCCGGCTGCAAGCGGTCCCTGATGTTGCGCAATAATGCCAATTTCGCGGCATCAGGGAGAAAGTGGAGCACATAGAGACAGGTGGCGGCGTCGAAACGCATGTCGGGCGCCAGGTGTTCAATGGTTCCCTGCACGAGGGTCACACGCTCTCCCAGATCAAACTCAGCCACCTTGGCCTGCGCTTGCGCCAGCATCTGTTGCGATGGATCGACACCGGTGATCTTCCACCCCGGATTGTGTGGGAGGAAGCGCTCGATCTCTGCTCCGCCTCCAACTCCAATCACCAGCAGATGGAGGTCGGACTTGCCGAGGGCGTGCAGAAAGCATTCCGTTAACAGGAACGTGAGGTCATATCCGATATTCACGCGCTTGACCGTTTGCTCATATTCGTTGAGGGGCATGGGCGGGTTCTTGTCAAAGTCACCTTGAGTT